>CAYOSK010000164.1:0-5260 GCA_964406585.1 uncultured Octadecabacter sp.
TCAGGATCCACTTCTTGTCGATATCCGCCGGAGTAGCAGAGAAGGTTTTCATGTGTTTTCCTAAGTCAAAGAGCCGCAACACTGCCGCCCAAGAATTCATTGGGGCGTTATACGTTGGTTTTTGACACGGTCAAGCGCCGTGATTGCCATTTAAATGTTTGTTTTCAATAGTTTGCAAAAACGGTATTATATTACCACATATAAACTGGGCGGGTTGAGCTAATCGCGCCTTGTCTATTCGATCCTGCGCGTCAAACTGAACCCCAATTGGATAAACACAGATGCAAATGCTTTTAATCTCCATTGCTCCATTTCTGAGCGCAATCGCCCTGCTGGCACTGTCAACACTTTTGGGTTTTCTCCCTATAAAGAAGCTCATTCAGATCCGCGAAGCACAGCATGAACTAAAACAAGGCTCTGCCGGTTTTATTCGGACGACGTCAGGGTCCTTTGTCATTGTTATGTGGCTTGCGTTTACGTGGTTTGTCGCGACGGTGTTGGGCGATTGGTGGGCAACCGGGGATTTGGAACGCGCGATTGATCGTGGATGGCTGCGCGTTCAAATCCTACTCGAGATTCTGGCAGCCTTGGGGGACGATTGATGTCATCGGTCAACCAAAGTGATTTACAGTGCCCCAGGTGTGCGGGCCAATGCGCATATTCGCCAGAGCATGGGGGTCTGTTGTGTCAAAGTTGCGGGGAACATCAGCCGATCGCAATTGATCCGAATTCAAATCCCGCCAAAGAATTTCAGTATCACCCCGATCTGCCACACACAGAACAAACCGAAATTACGGGCGATGAAACGCATCAATGCCAAACCTGCGGTGGCACAGTGGTGTTTACAGGCCCTGCCCTGAGCGAACTTTGCGTATACTGCAATGGCCCAATGGTTTTGGGGCATCAGGATGCGTCCTATGAAACGCTCGGCATGATACCGTTTGCGCTTAACCAAGAGGCCGCACAAAAGCGCGCCATTGATTGGATCAGGCGACGCCGCGCTGCGCCCAATGATCTAGAAAGCATCATTTCACAGGGACGCGTTGCAGGAATTTATGTGCCATTCTGGACATTCGACAGCGCCGAGGCCATCGACTATGTCGTGCGCTACAGGGTTAAGCGCGGGAAAAACTGGGTGAGCCGCACCTTGCGAAGTGCGATGAGAACGGCGTTTGATGATTTGTTGGTGCCCGCGTCCCCACATGTCACGCCGCTGATACGTGACGGAATTTTGCATGACTTTGATCCAGACGAACTGCGGCCCTACACCCCTGCGTATCTGGCTGGATTTGCCGCAGAACGCCACCATACATCTGTTACGCAGGGTTTGCGGGATAATACATCAGACAAGGATATTTTGATCCGCAACCGCATAAAACGCCATTCGGGCAAAGCGCGGATTACGTCCATCAGCTACAAGACCCACACTACCGGCATCAAATACCGTCGCATTTTGTTACCGGTCTGGATTTTGCATTACCGCTACAACGACAAACCAATGAAGGTTGTGACCTGCGGCTTGCACGGGCGTACGTTCGGCGAACGCCCTTTTTCGAACGTTAAGCTCTTTGGGTATTCTGCCACATTTGCGTTTGCTGCACTTGTTATAGGTTTTGTCTGGGGCGCGTCTGGGATGCTTTAGGCCACCGGCGGGATTGAATAGGTCAGCGCCGCCCGAGCTACAGGTTTGTCTTCTGCGCCTTCGGAAAAAATCCGACCTTCGCACACAGCCAGCGCGCGGCCCAGTTTCAACAGTTCCATCCGGCACAGCAATCGCCCCGGCGCGGGTTTGCGCATGAAATCAATCGAACAATTGGTTGTGACAGCCAAAGCCACAGGGCCAAGTGCCGACAGAATGCAGAAATAGGCACAGACATCCGCAAGTCCAAACATCGAGGGGCCTGAAACCGTGCCGCCGGGGCGCAAGTGTTCTTGTGATGCGATCAGCGCCATTGTCACGAACGGCGGCGCGACATCGACAAACTCAAATGATCCGGCGACTTGCGGAAAATCACGTTCCAAAAACGCCCGAAGCGCCGCCGCATCCATTTTCATTTCCATGGTATTCCCCCAAGTTGCGACCTAGACTTGCCCCACCTAATGACGAGACGCAACATGACATATCTTACCCGAACGGATACCGACGGTATCGCCCACATTGAAATGACCGCACCCGAGCGCCTGAATGCGCTCAGCGATGGTATGCTGGCCGCATTACAGACGGAATTTGATGGACTGAAAACTGATCCGGGCATTCGCGTTGTCGTTCTGTCAGGCGCGGGAAAGGCGTTTTGTGCGGGCCACGATTTGCGCGAAATGCAAGCTGCACGGCAAGCCGAAGATGGCGGTGCAGCGGCCTTGGGGGACCTGTTTGATAGATGTGCCGTGATGATGCAAACGGTGCAATCCCTCCCCCAGCCTGTGATCGCGCAGGTTCACGGCATTGCGACAGCCGCAGGGTGTCAGCTGGTGGCGACCTGCGATCTTGCCGTCGCGGCCGACACCTGCAAATTCGGGGTGAACGGCGTCAACATCGGCCTGTTTTGTTCTACCCCGATGGTTGCGCTCACCCGTAATATCGCGCGCAAGGCCGCCTTTGAAATGCTCACAACGGGTCGGTTCATCAACGCGGACGAGGCCCAGAACCTTGGGCTGATCAACCGCAGCGTCGCGCAAAGCGATCTTGCGCAAGAAACCCACGCCTTGGCCAAAACAATTGCCGATAAATTGCCCGTGGCCGTGAAAACCGGCAAACAAGCGTTTTATGAACAGGCGCAGATGACCACTGCAGATGCCTATGCCTACACTGGCGCACGGATGGTTGAGAACATGCTGGATGCGCAAACCAATGAAGGCATTACCGCCTTTTTGGAAAAGCGGGCGCCAGATTGGTCTTAAATCCTGCGCAGCACAACCGCGCCGATGGCTGCGACAATGATCAATATTGCACTGGTTGAAATTAAGGCTGACGCGCCATGCCAGCCAAACAACGCGCCCCCCAGCAGGGGCGCCGCGGCCCCCGCCATAAGCGGCAGGGCCTGAATAGAACCCGCAATCGCGCCATAACCCGCCTGCCCCAAGACTTGCGCAATCAGAACTGGACGCAGAATGGTCATCACGCCCATAGCGGCCCCTTGTGTGATGGCGAAGACAAGCACCAATCGTGGCGCGCCACCTGCCCACCACAGCGCAATAACACCAATTGCAAGCACGCCTGTGCAGACAAAAAATGCCTGCCAGTTGTCCCACAAGGCATCATCAAATCGCATCAATAAAAGCCGCCCGACCACCTGTGCAGGCCCAACAACGGACGCGGCAAAAATCGCCGCGACAGTGCTGGCCCCTAAATCGGTAAATAGTGGGATAATAAAGGCCAAAAGCATCCAGTGGTTAAGGGCAAGAACCGAAAGAACCAGCCCTAAAACCCAAAATCGCAGGCTGACCAATGCGCTGCGCAGCGCCTTGTTGGCGCCTGCGTTTTCTTGCGGGGTGGACGGCGCTTCGCCCAAACGGATGACGCTTGCTGCCCAGTAATTCAGCGGTGCTTGAACACATAACACAACCGCTGCCGCCAGCCAGATTGCTGCGCGCCAGCCGTAGGCATCTGATATCAGTGCGGCCGTTGGAAATGTCAGGGTCGATGCAAAACCCGCCACAAGCGTGACGCGGATGATGGCACCGCGCGCGCCATCGCCCATTCTACGGATCAGAAACGCAAAGCAAACTTCGTACAGCGCGGCCGCCTGAGCCAACCCAAGAACACACCACGCGGCGTAATACTGGGCTTGGGTCGTGACCATCGCCAAACCGCAAAGCGCAAGCCCGCCAACAATTGATCCGCTCGTCAAAAGTGCGCGCGACCATCCCCGATCAATCATGCCGCCCATAAACGGGGCCGCAATGCCCGAAATTGCAATTGCCAATGTAGGGCCAAGCGCAAGCGCGGCCTTGGACCACCCTAGATCAGCCGACCATTGCACCACCAAAGCCGCGAAAATGTAAAACAGGCAGGCGTAGCCAAGCGTTTGCGTGACGGCGAGCGCCCATATGGCCGCTTGCTTGCGCACGGATTAAAGCCCGTAAATGCCTTTGAACTTTTCTTCGAGGTAGCCCAGCAATGGCGCTTCGCTTGGCGCGGCCCCGCTGGCCAGTTCGATCACTTCTTTTGGGGTATATAACCCACCATGGGTCTGCACGTTTTCGCGCAGCCATCCGGTCGCGTGGGACGTATCCCCACGGGCAAGTGGAAGATCGAGATCGGGCATGCGTTCGCGCATCGCCGCGTTCAAGCACCCCGCATAAACGTTGCCCAACGAATAGGTTGGAAAATAACCAAACAACCCAACAGACCAATGCACATCCTGCAACACCCCGTTGCTGGCCTTATCCACTGCAAAACCAAAATCTGCCTCGAACCTTTCATTCCAAGCCGCTTCAAGATCTTCGACTTCAATTTCGCGACCGATCAGCGCGCGTTCCAGATCAAACCGCAACAGAACGTGCAAATTATACTGCACCTCGTCGGCCTCTGTGCGGATATATCCATTCTCCACCCGGTTCACTGTTCCATAAAACGCGTCTTCATCCGCGATGCCAAAATCACCAAAGGCGTCGCGCATTTGACCATACAACCACCCTGTAAACGCACGTCCGCGCCCGATCTGGTTTTCGTAAATGCGCGATTGGCTTTCATGAACACCCATCGACACGCCGCCGCCCAAAGGCGTCAGCAAATATGCCTCATTAATGTTTTGCTCATAGGCGGCGTGGCCGACTTCATGAATCGTCGAATAAAGGCAATTGAACGGGTCAGTTTCACTGGTGCGGGTCGTAATCCGAACATCCAATCCTGACCCGCTCGAAAACGGATGGACCGCCTTGTCCACGCGCCCCTTGGCCATGTCATAGCCAAATGTCTTGGCGACGTGGCGCGCGAGTTTCATCTGCGCCCCTTCATCGAACGTCCCACTTAGCTTTGCAGGTGCCGGTGCATCCAAGACAGCCGCCCGCAGATCGACCAATCGCGGGCGCAGCGCATCAAACATCGCGCTCAGCTCAACAGCTGTTGCCCCCGGTTCATAATCATCCAGCATCGCGTCATAGACATCGCCTCCTTCTGACAATGCCGCGCCTTCTTCGCGTTTCAGCGAAACGACCTCCTTTAATACCGGTGCAAAGGTCGCAAAATCGTCGTTCTCGCGCGCCTCAGCCCACGTTCCTTGGGCTTGCGATGTCACCCGCGCGATTTGCGCGGCCAGTT
>CAYOSK010000165.1:0-5200 GCA_964406585.1 uncultured Octadecabacter sp.
TGCTCGTCGCGGCGCTCGCGGGTTATATCCTCATCCGTGTCATTACAGATCGCACCAACAGCGCCGAAGATGACCACTATGATAAAATGGACCACTGACATGTTGATCGTTACCACACCGACCGTCGCTGGGCGCGACATCTCAGAAACGCTTGGCCTCGTGCGCGGGGCAACCGTACGGGCCAAACACATCGGCACCGACATCGTGGCGGGCCTTCGCAACTTGGTGGGTGGTGAACAAACGGGGTATTCTTCGCTTTTGGCGGGGGCGCGCGAACAGGCCTTGGACCGCATGATTGCGGATGCACAGACGATGGGTGCCGATGCTATCGTCGGATTTCGCATGGAAACCTCATCGATCATGGACGGCGCATCTGAAATCGTGGCCTACGGCACCGCTGTTCGGTTCCTTTAAGGGCGCGGACATGTCACAGCCAAACGATAAGGACCTGACCACAACGGGTTTGTCTCCACGTGGCTCCGGGCGTGTTTTATTGCTGGCGTGCGGTGCCTTAGCCCGTGAAATACTAGACCTGATTGAGCGCAACAACTGGTATCATCTTGATCTGCGCTGCCTGCCGGCCATTCTGCACAACAGTCCGCAACACATACCAGACGCGGTACAAGACGCCGTCTTGAAACACCGCCACGACTACGACGACATTTTCGTCGTCTATGCGGATTGCGGGACAGGAGGTTTGCTTCGGAAAACATGCGATACCCTCGGCGTGAAGATGATCGCGGGTCCGCATTGTTATTCGTTCTTTGAGGGCAACCTCGCCTTTGCAGCGCGTGAAGAATTGACCGCATTCTATTTGACCGACTTCCTTGTGCGCCAATTCGATGCCTTCGTGATCAAGCCCCTCGGCCTCGATCGCCACCCCGAATTGCGCGACATGTATTTCGGCAATTACACAAAACTCGTTTACCAGGCGCAAACGAATGATCCGACCCTGGATGCGCTGGCCAAAGATCATGCGGCGCGTCTTGGCCTCGCGTTTGAACGCCGTTCTACGGGATACGGTGATCTTGAAAATACGTTAAAGACGCTGACTTAGGGGACGGTGGGCGGGGCGCCTTTGGCAGAGCCAAACAGCGCCGCACCCGTCTTAAGCTGAAACCGATCTGATGCGCTCGATCATGGCACGCAGACCATTGGATCGCTGGGCCGACAAATGGTCATTCAACCCCAAACGTTCAAATTCTGCGCGGGCGTCAACCTTGGCCACTTGGTCAACGGGCAATCCATTATACAGCGCCTGCAAAATTGCGATCAGCCCGCTGACAATCATCGCATCAGACGCTCCCGTAAAACTGAACACATCGCCGTCAACTTTGGGCACGATCCAGACCTGAGACGCACATCCATCGACCTTAGTCGCGCTCACCCGCAAAGCCTCATCAAGGGCGGCCATCTCGCGGCCCATGTCAATAACGTGGGCGTATCGATCTTCCCAGTCATCCAGGAATTCAAATGTTTCTGCGATCTCTTCAAATGCTTCGGTTGCCATGGATCCCGTTCCTTTGTTGCTTCCCACTTAGGTGGCACAACTGCATTCGTCCAGTGCCTGCTTTTCTTGGCTGCGACTTTGGGCTAATCAAAGGTTAAGAAATCATTCGGGGCCTTACATGCTACGCACCACCCTTCTCGCATCGACCGTCCTGCTGACCCTATCGGGCTGTGCGCGTATTGCTGACAGCCGCCTCAATCCGGTGAACTGGTTTGAACGCTCCACGCAAGCACCCGTCACGGCCACCGGCGAACGTCGTCCTCTTGTTCCAGAGGGCCGCACGACGGTTGTCGTCGAAGGCCGCCCGCTGGTGCAATCTGTCACAGCCCTTAGCGTGGATCGCACGCCAACAGGCGCCATCGTGCGCGCAATTGGAACGGCGCCAACGCAAGGCTTTTTCAATGCACAACTCGTAAACGCGGGCCAATCAAACGGTGTTTTGACGCTTGAATTTCGTGCCCAAGCCCCTGCAGGATTTCAAGCACAAGGTAGCGCGCGGTCCCGCCAGATCAGCGCGGCCTACACGATCAGTTCTGAGGATCTGGCAACTATTCGATCGGTTCGGGTGCAATCTCAAACAAATGTCCGCACGTCCGGACGCTAAATCGTTCTAAAGATTGAACGTAACAACCTTTTCGCCCTTCACGGCAAGCCCGATTTCACCATCACATAACCGCAAGGCATCCGCGCCAAATACCTCTTTGCGCCAACCACGCAAAGCAGCAACATCGCGAAGTCCCCCTGCGATCGCGTCAAGATCGGCACTGGTCGCAATCAGCTTTTGGGCAACGCCTTCGTTGTCAGATTTTGCTTTGACCAAGACCCGCAACATATCGGCAAGGGCCGGATTAACCTGAAGCTTCTCGCGGCTTTGATCGACACGCGGCGCGTCTTCAGGTTTGGTGTTCAAACCATCCTTAACACCCGCCAATATTCCTGCGGCAATGTCGCCTTTTCTGGCCTCGCGCAGCAAAAGCCGCGACCGCCCCAAATCTTTTTCATTTGCTGGTTTGGTTGACGCCAATTCGATCAAAGCATCGTCCTTGAAAACGCGGTTTCGGGGGATATTTCGCGATTGCGCATAAGTTTCACGAAATCGCGCCAATTCACGTACGATCGACAGAAACTTCGCTGAATTTGTCCGTGTCTTAACACGCTTCCAAGCGTTGTCAGGGTCCGCTTCGTAGGTTGCCGGATCGTTCAGAATGCCCATTTCTTCGGCCACCCATTTTTTTCGACCCGATTTATCAAGTTCGGCTGACAGAAATTCATAAATCACCCGCAGATGCGTCACATCGGCGAGTGCATAAGATTTTTGCGCATCTGTCAAAGGACGGCGGGACCAATCTGTAAACCGCGATGATTTGTCGACGCTGTCTTTGGCAATTTTGCGAACCAGCGTTTCATACCCCGCCTGTTCGCCAAACCCACACACCATTGCCGCAACCTGCGTGTCAAACAAAGGTGCAGGAATAATGCCGCGATCCACGAAAAATATTTCTAGGTCCTGACGTGCCGCATGAAATACTTTCACAACGCCCGCGTCTTCGAACAGATCATAAAGAGGCGAAAGATCGATGCCCTCTGCAAGCGGATCGACAAGTACCGCGTCGTCTTGGCCATCCCCCATGAACGCCAACTGAATCAGGCAAAGTTTGGAATAATACGTTCGTTCCCGCAGGAATTCAGTATCAACAGTTACATAAGGAAAATTAGCGGCCTGCGCGCAGAAATCAGCAAGCTCGGCGGTCGTTGTGATGGTTTTCATCGACATCTTTTCTATTAGCTGCGGCGGGGGCACCCACCCGATCCGGTAACCCTAGGGCAACCGCGGCATAAGTTAAAGCCCGCAACCGAAAGGAGAAGTCTGTTGAAGTTGCTCAAGCCGCACTAATGGGCCTATCGTTACAGCATCACGGGTCGGCGATCACCCATGGCATAGCGGCGCAACACAGCTGGATACAGCAGATGTTCCTTGGGCAAAAGCCGCGCGGCGAGCGTATCTGGCGTGTCATCTGCGCTGACCGCGATACACGCTTGCCCCAAAATAGGCCCATCATCCAGCGCCGCAGTGACCTCATGAACCGTGCATCCGTGTTCCGTGTCACCATTTTCCAATGCGCGCGCATGGGTTTGAAGCCCTTTATATTTGGGCAAAAGCGATGGATGGATATTCAACATCCGCCCTTCATAGTGCGCGGTAAATTCGCCTGTAAGAATACGCATAAATCCAGCAAGGCAAACAATATCAGGTGCGTACACGTCTAGCGTTTCACGAAGAACACCTTCAAACGCATTGCGATCATTGGGGAAATCACGATGATCAATAACTTCGGTCGCGATGCCAAGATTGCGGGCTTTGTCTAATCCGCCCGCCGTTGGATCATTTGAAACAACGACAACAGCCCGCGCGGGATGGTCGCCTGTCATGCTTTTGGCCAGCGCAACCATATTGCTACCGCCACCTGAAATCAGAATGGCGACCCGTTTCAAAGAAGCGATCCTGAATAGGTTACACCGTCACCTTCGCCCACTTTACCGATCTCGAACACTTCATGCCCCGCCGCACCAAAGGCATACCGCGCCGCATCTTCTGCACCCGGTTTGACGACGGCAACCATGCCGATCCCGCAGTTAAACGTTTTCAGCATTTCCGCCTGATCCAAGCCGCCCTTATCAGCCAGCCATTTGAACACAGGCAAAAGCGGCCAAGCATCAAGATCGATCTCGGCCCGTAAACCATCGGGCAAGACTCGCGGCAAATTCTCGGTCAAACCACCGCCCGTGATATGAGCCAACGCGCGTATGACGCCCGGCTCGTTCTTTAGCGCATCCACACAGCCTTTGACGTAAAGCGCTGTGGGGGCCAGCAACGCCCCACCCAAGGTGCCCTCTGAGAACGGAGAGTCATCCCCCCAGCCAAGACCAGAGTGTTCAACAATCTTGCGCACCAAAGAATACCCGTTCGAATGCACACCGTTTGACGCAAGCCCAAGCAAAACATCCCCAGCAGCGACGCCTGCCGGCAATTCAGTCCCACGTTCCATCGCGCCGACGCTAAAGCCCGCAAGATCAAAGTCGCCCTCAGGATACATCCCCGGCATTTCGGCCGTCTCACCACCGATCAACGCACAGCCAGATTGCTCACAGCCCGCTGCAATTCCGTTGATGATCCGTGTGGCTTGATCCAGCTCAAGCTTGCCAGTGGCGAAATAGTCTAGGAAGAACAATGGCTCAGCCCCTTGGCAGACCAAATCATTGACACACATGGCGACCAAATCAATGCCCACACCATCAACAACGCCCGTATCAATTGCGATGCGCAGCTTGGTTCCAACCCCGTCTGTGGCCCCCACAAGGATCGGGTCTTTGTACCCTGCCCCCTTTAGGTCAAACATCGCGCCAAATCCGCCCAAACCGGCCATTACACCGGGGCGCGCCGTACGCTTGGCTGCAGGTTTGATCCGTTCCACTAGTGTGTTGCCCGCATCAATATCAACGCCTGCGTCTGCGTAGGTCAGCCCGTTCTTGATCGTCATCATAATCCCCTAGGTGTTTGTGGCGTCCTAGCGGTTTTGCCGCGCGCGTTCCAGTACAACTTGACCCTGCCCACCGCTCTGATACGAAACGCTACGGGGGGCCTGTAGCTCAACTGGTTAGAGCAGAGCGCTCATAACGCTTTGGTTGCGG
>CAYOSK010000166.1:0-5093 GCA_964406585.1 uncultured Octadecabacter sp.
TCCGTGCGGAGTGTTGCTTCGAAATCTGGAACTTGGCCAGCCATAGTCATATCCTTTCAATTCGCGCGTCGCCGTATTCTGGGGACGACCCACTTTGCCATGTCAGGAACCTGCCGGCTCCTCGTGAAGTGGCGCGTATAGGACAGGTTTGATCGTTTGAAAAGCCTTATTTGCTGTGGCCAAGGCCTAGGCCCAATCACCCGAGAACGCCTTGGGCACAAGTAGGATGTTTTTGTCGACATTCGTGATGTCGCGGTGGCCACAAAACGCCATCGTCAGGTCCAGTTCCTTTTCGATCACTTCAAGGCTTTTGGTGACACCCGCTTCGCCCATCGCGCCCAAACCGTTGATGAACGCGCGCCCGATGTAGGTTCCTTTTGCGCCCAGCGCCATTGCTTTCAAAACGTCCTGACCTGATCGAATGCCACTGTCAAAATGCACTTCGATCCGGTGGCCAACGGCATCTACAATCTGCTCAAGCATCTTAATAGACGACAACGCACCGTCTAATTGCCGCCCGCCGTGATTGGACACAATGATGGCGTCGGCCCCTAGATCGGCCGCTTTTTTGGCGTCTTCAACATCCAAAATACCCTTCAGGATAACGGGCCCGTCCCACATTTTCATAAGCTCGGCGACGCGATCCCAATCCAGCGATGGGTCAAAGGCTTCGGCGGTCCATTCCCCAAGTGATGCAGGGTTGCTGACACCTTTGGCGTGGCCCACGATATTGCCGAAAAACCGACGTTTCGTGTGTAGCATGTCCCATCCCCAACGCCATTTCGTTGCTAAGTCCAGCAGGGTTGGAATGGTGAACTTCGGGGGCGCGGTGAGCCCGTTCTTGAGGTCTTTGTGGCGTTGGCCGAGGATTTGCAAATCCAAGGTGATCACGATCGCGCTGCACTTGGCTGCCTTTGCCCGTGCAAACAGACGTTGCATGAAATCGTTGTCTTTCAAGGTATAAACCTGAAACCAAAATGGTTTTTCGGTGTTGTCTGCGACGTCTTCGATGGAACAAATCGACATCGTGGACAACGTAAAAGGAACGCCGAACTTTTCTGCGGCGCGCGCGGCTTTGATTTCGCCATCGGCGCATTGCATTCCGGTTAATCCGACTGGTGCAAGGGCGACAGGCATCGCCACATCCTGCCCGATCATTTTGGTCGCGGTGGTGCGATTGTCCATATCCACTGCCACACGTTGACGCAGACGGATTTCATCAAAATCAGATGTGTTTTCGCGAAACGTTTGTTCTGTCCAAGATCCGCTTTCGGCGTAATCGTAAAACATTTTCGGCGTGCGCCGTTTATGAAGGCGTTTAAGATCGTCGATTGTGGTGATGACAGGCATATCGCGCGCTTTCGTCAGAATTGGTCACTTTGTTTTACCAATTCAAAGTCTGGTGCGCAAACCAATTGTCGTCAAAGACGTTAGGCAGAATGGGCCCCATCCGCGAGAGATTTAACAAATTCCAAAACGTCCGCTACCGGCTCAGCCGCGCCGATTTTCTCAACAATTGCTGATCCAACGACTGTCCCATCTGCCACGCCCGCGATTTCGCGGGCGGTGTCTGGCGTGCGGACGCCAAAGCCTACGATGACAGGCAAATTGGTAGATGATTTGATCCGTGCGACCTCAGGTGCAACGTCACTTGCCTGCGCTGCCGCCGCCCCTGTCGTGCCTGTAACAGACACGTAGTACACGAAACCGGATGTGTTTTGCAGAACCTTTGGCAGGCGTTTTTCGTCGGTCGTGGGGGTTGCAAGGCGGATGAAATTTAAGCCCGCAGCTTGCGCAGGAATACAGAGTTCGTCGTCTTCTTCTGGGGGCAGATCAACGATAATCAGCCCGTCGATGCCTGCTTCTTTTGCTTGGATCAAAAATGTGTCCACACCGCGCGAATAGATGGGGTTATAGTAGCCCATCATCACAATCGGGGTGATGTCATCATCTTTGCGCAACTCGCGCGCGATTTGCAGAGTTTGATCCAATGTCATTCCGCCTTCGAGTGCGCGCTGCCCGGCCAGTTGGATCGTTGATCCATCGGCCATAGGATCGGTAAACGGCAACCCAAGTTCGATGATATCCACGCCTGCCGCGGGCAGGCCTTTGACGATTTCAAGCGATGTTTCGTAGTCTGGATCGCCCGCCATAACATACGCCACAAAGGCTTTTTTGCCGGCGGCGTTCAGTTCTGCGAATTTTGCGTCAATACGTGTCATGGGTGCGTTCCTTGAAAACTTGACGTGGTTTGGCGTGAAGTGATCTGGAAATCAATGCCCTTGTGCTTGCGATGCGGCCTTGGGGGGCCTAGAAGCCCAGCAACCGTGAAAAGGAGCGATCTGATGGGTTTCAAAATGGGTATCGTTGGTATGCCGAATGTCGGCAAGTCCACGTTGTTTAATGCGCTCACCCGCACGGCCGCTGCGCAGGCCGCCAATTTCCCGTTCTGCACGATTGAACCCAATGTTGGCGAAGTGGCCGTGCCTGATGCGCGGCTTGATAAACTTGCTTCTATTGCGGCGTCCAAATCTATCATCCCGACCCGCATGACGTTCGTGGATATCGCGGGCCTCGTCAAAGGTGCCAGCAAGGGCGAAGGGTTGGGAAACCAGTTTCTTGCCAACATCCGCGAAACCGATGCCATCGCCCACGTGCTGCGCTGTTTTGAAGACGGCGATGTGACCCATGTGGATGGGCGAGTTGATCCGGTGGCAGATGCGGAAACGATTGAAACCGAACTGATGCTTGCCGATCTGGAAAGCATCGAAAAGCGCCTGCAAAACCTTGTGCGCAAAGTCAAAGGCGGTGACAAAGACGCAGTTCAGCAGGTCCGCCTGCTGGAAGAGGCAAAGGCGATGCTTGAAGACGGCAAGCCCGCCCGCTTGGTTGAGGTTGACGCTGATGACGCCAAAGCCTGGGCGATGTTGCAGCTTTTGACAACAAAGCCAGTGCTTTACGTCTGCAATGTCGGGGAATCCGAAGCCTCTGACGGCAACGCGCATTCCGCCGCTGTTGCCGATATGGCCGCGGCGCAAGGCAACAGCCACGTCATTATCTCTGCCCAGATCGAAGAAGAAATAAGCCAGCTTGAAGACGACGAAGCGGCGATGTTTCTTGAAGAAATGGGACTGGCCGAAGCGGGTTTGGATCGCCTGATCAAAGCAGGCTATGCGCTTTTGCACCTTGAAACCTATTTTACCGTCGGCCCCAAAGAAGCCCGCGCATGGACGGTTCCGGCAGGCACATCCGCGCCCAAGGCCGCCGGGGTGATCCACGGCGATTTCGAAAAAGGTTTTATCCGCGCCGAGACAATCGCCTACGATGATTTCGTCACTTTGGGCGGTGAACAGCCAGCCAAAGAAGCCGGAAAAATGCGCGCCGAGGGCAAGGGGTATACGGTGAAAGACGGCGACGTTTTGCACTTCTTGTTTAACACCTGAGAACAATTGGTTAACGGCCAGCAGGCACGGGCTCCATTTCACGCGAATCGATTGGTTAATAAGGTGAATTTGGCCGAAATCGCCGTCTGGGTCCGGTATGGTTCGGTATTGCTGTGATCTGGAAACGCAGGGTCAACGCACCGTGACGGTGGGGGTGTGTTAACCTTTGTGGTATGGCAGGGTGAAGGTTTCTAGGGTGTTCTGGATGAGATTTGCGAGAATGACATCTGGGTTGTCAAGTAATGACCCGGGATCGAAATTTGCCCAACCATGGCGATCGTTAACTCTCCCTTGATCTAGGAAATGTGCCCAAGCACGGCCATGCAAGTACGGCAGCCTGTTACCTTGTTTCGGGTCTTTAAAATCCAGCATTATCGACTTTTGCAAATCAGAAATTCCAGCTTCGCTTTTCCTAAGCAAGTTATAGGTGTCACCGGCATGGACCTTTAGGGCAATTAAGCTGGATAGAACGAATTGAAACGCGCCAAGAGGATGTATCGTTTCATGTCGTATAAGTGCCAAGAGCGAAAGCGTTCGGCCAAGACTGCGCAATGACACGGCCGATTGGTCGACCAAACATCTGATAGAATCTCGCGTACGTTCAACCATCGCGCTGTCCAATTGCATGCGTTCGGCTTGTCTTTCAAAGTATAATAGGTTTATCGAGTTTTGTTGCTGTTGTGGTGTCTGTGTTGGCAAATGCATCGTAAGGCCCACAAACTTTTGCAAATACAGCCCCGCGTCGATGCCAATGCCGTAGCGCGCGTGGACGGAGTTTTCGAGTTGTTTCATGTTGACGCCCAAGACGAAATGAACGTTCGGGACAGCGAAGAAGTGCTTGATGATTTCTAGCAGTGACAGCGCGTAGTCCGGACGGCAGCGGTCCAACTCGTCAATAACAATGATGAGTTTTTTGGAGTTGTCGTCGCTGTTCGTGAGTTCTGTCAGGGCGGTCCTGAAATCTTCCATCGCGTTGTGTTGCTGCTCGGCCTGTTCCCAGATGTTATCGGCAGAATTCGCAATTTCGCCGCCCACGATATCAGCCATTGCATCGCCAGTGTCCTCCAAGTGCTTGCTTGCTCCGAGCGTCGCCAGATGGGCGGTCATTCGCAGGACGGCAGGAACAAGTTTACCCGCCGCGGTTTTCACTTTGTCAAACCTTGTGCGATTATCGGCTGTGAGATGAGGGAAACGTTCTGCCATGCGGGTCAGCAATGAGACGAGTGGCGTGTCGATGAAGTCGTGCTCAAACGCATCGAAATAGACTGTCTGAGACGTGGCACCGTGACCCTTAAGGTGCGCCCCGACCCAGCACTTCAGGAAGAAGGACTTGCCCGACCCCCAGCCGCCATCCAGCGCGATCACCATCGGGTCGTCGATGCGCATGACCAGTTCGGACAGGGAATTTCCAGTCTCTGCGCGACCCAGCAGGTCGGTGTCTGGCTCGAACCCAGTTTTATAAAGGATGATCTCTGGTTCAGGTGGGGTGATGCTCGCCACTGTGGTCTCCTTGTGATCCGCGCATTAGGGACCGGGCCTAATATGGAATGCAAGGGCTACATTTCACCCTTGCCCCCCATGGCACCTGCGATTAGACGGGTCAGCGGAGACGTGGCCGAGTGGTCGAAGGCGCTCCCCTGCTAAGGGAGT
>CAYOSK010000167.1:0-5077 GCA_964406585.1 uncultured Octadecabacter sp.
AGCCGGACGCGTTAAAGCTATTGGCATCCATCAGATTGTCAGAGGTGCGAGGACCCAGAATGTTAATGCAACGTGTAAGGGCCGATGTCCCTGATCGGTGCATGCCCAAAACGACAAACGTCGATGCGTCAGCTTCATTCATGTGTGGGACGTTATCGGGTGACCTAATGTCCTACAAGTGAATTCTATTCGCCTCTAACAATCTATTTTCATTTGTAAAATCGGGACGATTGGGCGTCTATAGGACATAGTAATTGATTGAAACACAGCCTCAATTGCGTCCGAAATGACCCTTTGCGCGCCGCATTTCTGCTGATTTGCCGCCATGAATCCTTTGCACAATCCTTCAAATCGAAGGTGATTGGTAACGGAGAGAAAACAATGCACTTTACAAGCAACACAGCGACCATCGTGTCCGAAGTCCGTACGTTCGTCATGAGCGAACGCAAAAACTGCGTATCAGATCGCGAATGGCGGTTTCGTTTGAAGGGATACGGTTACGATATTCGTCAGACAGAACGTGGCACCGTCCTGACCACCCTGCCCCAAGGCGTCGAAGTCTGCACGCTGGACACATAAACAACGTTAGGTTTTTGTTCGTCCAATCGCGTTTTGCCAACCGGAATAGCGCCGCGTTCGCGTGGTATCGTCCATGTCTGGGGTGAACTTACGTTCTAACGCCCACGTCGCGGCAAATTCATCCTGTGATGGATAAACACCTGCCCGCATCCCAGCGAGCCACGCCGCCCCGAGCGCAGTTGTTTCCAGCACCTTTGGGCGGTCAACAGGTGCGCCGATGATGTCAGACAAAAACTGCATCGCCCAATCGGATGCAGACATTCCCCCGTCCACGCGCAGCGTCCCTTCGCCAGAACCGGACCAGTCCGCGTGCATCGCCTCAAGAAGATCGCGCGTCTGAAAACCGACGCTTTCAAGCGCGGCGCGGGCGAACTCAGCAGGTCCCGCATTGCGCGTCAGCCCGAAAATTGCACCGCGTGCGTCTGCATCCCAATAAGGCGCCCCAAGTCCTGTGAAGGCAGGCACAAGATAGAGTTCGACCGATGGATCGGCCTTTTCAGCCAATGGATGTGTGTCCGCAGCCTTTGCGATGATCCCCAAACCATCTCGCAGCCATTGCACAACGGCCCCCGCGATAAAAATTGATCCTTCAAGGGCATAGGTCGCTTTGCCATCAAGCTGATAGGCAATCGTGCCCAAAAGACGATTCTTGGAAGTGACAAGTTCATCGCCCGTATTCAAAAGCGCAAAACAGCCTGTTCCGTAGGTGGATTTCAACATCCCGGGCTGAAAACAGGCCTGACCGATTGTTGCGGCCTGCTGATCCCCCGCCACACCAAGAATTGGCAAGTCAGGGCCAAACATCGAAGTTGTTCCAAAATCCGCCGCACAATCAAGAACATCGGGCAACATCGACATGGGAATTCCAAGACGCGCGCAGATGTCAGCGTCCCAAACGCCATCGCGAATATTGTACAGCATCGTCCGTGCAGCGTTGGTGGCATCCGTCACATGGCGTTTGCCATCGGTCATGCGCCAGATCAAAAAACTATCGACGGTACCAAAGGCCAATTTGCCAGCCTCTGCTGCCGCCTGCGCACCCGGAACAGTTTGTAAGATGTATCTGACCTTGGTGGCCGAAAAATACGGATCAGCAAGCAAACCTGTGCGGTGTGTAATGTCGGCTTCGAACCCTTCGGACTTCAATTCGTCGCAAAATTCTGCGGTACGCCGGTCTTGCCAGACGATTGCGTTGTGTATCGCTTTACCGGTCTCACGATCCCAAACTATGGTCGTTTCGCGCTGATTGGTAATGCCAATGGCAGCGATATCATCGGCCTTTGCGACTACGTCTTTGCAGGTCGCAACGACTGTTTCCCAGATTTCTTCGACGTCGTGTTCGACCCAACCGGATTGCGGATAAATTTGGGTGAATTCCTGCTGGGCAACGTGCGATACGGCCATGTCCGCATCAAACAAAATTGCGCGGCTGGATGTAGTGCCTTGATCGATCGCGAGGATATGAGTCATGCGTCTTCTCCTGTGTCGCCCCCACGGAACCCCGTTGCGACAACAAATTTTTCCGAACTGTCAGACCGCGAACTTGGCGGTTTAACATATTGGACTTTCTTGAAATTCTGTTTCAGCATCCGCTGCAAATCTGCCTCTGCGCCGCCTGCCAGAACTTTGGCAACAAACGTGCCGTCCTGTTCAAGAACGTCAAATGCGAAATATGCAGCCGCTTCGCACAGGGCCATGATGCGGTTGTGATCTGTTTGTTTGTGGCCAGACGCCGACGCCGCCATGTCGCTCATGACGATGTCGGCTTTTCCGCCGAGCCAGTCCTTCACCTTAATGTCTGCGTCGTCTTCCATGAAATCCAGAACATGCAGTTCAGCGCCCGCAATAGGTTCCATTTCTTGCAAATCCACACCAAGAAAGGTGCCGACCGGTTTGCCTTTGCGTTCGCCCAATGCATTGATCTTTGGAACAGAAACTTGCGCCCAGCCCCCCGGCGCAGCGCCAAGGTCAACGACCCGCTTTCCGGGCGTCAAGAAATTGAATTTCTCGTTTAGCTCAAGAATCTTGTAAGCAGCACGACCACGATACCCGTCCGCTTTGGCGCGCGCCACATAGGGATCATTCAACTGACGTTGTAGCCACATCGTTGATGACATTTTGCGCCCGCGCGCAGATTTCACCTTAACCGTCAGGTCACGCTGGCCGCGACCCGAGTTGTTTTTACCTGTGCGTGATGTGGGCTTTTTGACCATACCCACCGATTACCTTGCGATCTAGCGGTAGTAAAGCGATTGCCCGTTGTGAAAAATCTGTACCTTTTCAGGCGCAGCCGCCATGCGCACAGATTGGCGGCGTAAGTCGGCATGAATACCGGGCAATTTACCGATGATGGCGTCGTTGTCCCCGACCTTGTCGAAATACAGCAACGTCACCTCGCCTAAGGCTTCGGTGATGTTCACCGTTCCTTCAAACGCGAACTCATCACCGTGGGTTGCTACCATGTCTTCGGGTCGAATGCCTACGTTTACCTTAAGACCCTTATCGCCATCTTGTGTTGGCACCGCGGATACGACGATATTCCCGCCATCCAATTTCACCTTGGTTTGCGCGCCGGTTTCAACGATCTCACCAGACAAAAGGTTCATTGCCGGTGACCCGATGAACTGCGCCACAAATTCGTTTTCGGGCCGTTCATAAAGTTCGAGCGGCGTACCGACCTGTGCAATTCCCTTGTTGGCCAAAACCACAATCCGCGACGCAAGGGTCATGGCCTCCACTTGATCATGGGTGACATAGATCATGGTGCTATCGGGCATGGATTCTTTAAGCTGGGCGATTTCGATCCGTGTCGCGACACGCAAGGCCGCATCTAGGTTCGAGAGAGGTTCATCAAACAAATATACCTTGGGGTCGCGCACAATCGAACGGCCAATCGCAACACGCTGACGCTGCCCGCCGGACAATGCCTTTGGCAAGCGATCCAAATAATCATCCAGCTGAAGAATTTTTGCAGCGCGATCCACAGCATCCTTGATTTCGGCTGCGGGCTTCTTGGCAAGCTTCATCGCAAAGGACATGTTATCGCGCACGGTCATATGCGGATAAAGCGCATAGGACTGAAACACCATTGCAATGCCCCGCTGCGCCGGTGGCACATCATTTACCACCTGCCCGTCAATCTGCAGCTCTCCGCCGGTGATCTTTTCCAATCCCGCAATCATGCGCAAAAGGGTCGATTTCCCGCATCCAGATGGCCCGACGAACACAATCAGCTCGCCGGTTTGGATATCCAAATTGATGTTCTTGAGAACATCCACGGTTCCCCCATACGTCTTTGCGACGTCCGTGAGTTTTAAGTCAGCCATTGGGTTCTCCCTCCCCTAATTCCTTAAGTTCCCGATACGATGGCGATAAAGGGCTGCCACGGATCGAGATTCAATGTCGCACTTTTGGGTGTTGCTGCCCCGCCAACATCCAGTCCGATCACGTCCAATGTCCCCTTGGGCGTCGCCATTTCAGCGGGCGTGTCAGATAGGTTGAAGGCGCAAAAGATCGACTGGTCACCGAAGGTTCGTGTGAAATAGACAATGTTGCCAGTCGCTTGAACACCGTCATGATCACCTTTTGACAGTGCCGGGTGGGTACGGCGCAACGCAATTGCACGTCGATAATGATGGATCATCGCAGTTGGGTCGTCTTCTTGTTCCGAGACCGATTTGTGGACATGATCGGTGCTGACCGGCAGCCATGTTTGAGGCCCACTGCTGAACCCGCCATTTGCATTGGATTTTTCCCAAACCATAGGCGTGCGACACCCATCGCGCCCCTTGAATTCTGGCCAAAATTCGATGCCATAGGGATCTTGTAGATCTTCATAAGCAACATTCGCTTCGGGCAGACCCAATTCTTCGCCTTGATAGATGCAGGCAGATCCGCGCAAACACATCATCAACGTGGTCATCAACCGCTGGGCATCCTGTGACAAATTCCAACGCGTCGGATGACGCACCACATCATGATTGGAATAGGCCCAACAGGCCCAGCCATCCGGTGCGTGTTCGTCCAGTTTGGTCATTATGTCGGACACAATCTGCGCTGTAGGTAGGGTTTTGGACAGCAGCTCAAATGCATAACACATCTGCATAAGATCATCACCAGCCGTGTATTCACCCAGAATTTCCAGACCCCGCTGTGCATCCCCCACTTCCCCAACGGCGGCCGCATTGAACGGTTCCATGACCGCGCGCAGCTTGCGCAGAAAATCAAGATTTTCGGGTTGGTTTTTGGAATAGAGGTGTTCTTGGTGATTATAGGGGTTCACCGATGGTGCGATGTTCGAATTGCGCATTTCCTTGGGCAATGCTGGATTAGAACGCAGTTCTTTATCATGGATATAGAAATTGATCGTGTCCAACCTGAAACCGTCCACGCCACGGTCCAACCAAAACCGCGCCACATCCAACAACGCATCTTGAACCTGTGGTTCATGAAAATTCAGATCGGGCTGACTGGTGAGAAAGTTGTGCATGTAGTACTG
>CAYOSK010000168.1:0-4893 GCA_964406585.1 uncultured Octadecabacter sp.
CACAAACGACGAATTTTATCATTTTGGAAGCGACGAAGATCTGCTCCTAAAGGAAAAGGAGCTGCTTCTGCTAGTTTTTCTAAAATTTGTCCTTTAAGAAAATTAACGTCACTACCCCGGGAATCTGCACCAAACCCGGCTTTTTTGCATAAGTTTTTAGACTGGGTTAAGCCAAGCCCATAAATATGAGCCACAGACTGCACCAAAACTTTATCTTCTGGAATAGACGTACCGACAATATAAGGCATAAATAGAGTTTTAATATATTATATGAAATTAAGCAAAGAAACTTTTCTTCCAAAACCATTAAAATCACAAACAAAATCTTGGAACTCTTCCACCGGGCGAAACCATAAGGGCAAAATAACAGCCTGGCACCGTGGAGGAGGTCACGCCAGATCATACCGAAACATAGACCTTAAACGTAGACATACACAAGGAATTATTATTGGATTAGAATACGACCCAAATCGTTCTGCTTTTTTAGCTAGAGTATTTAACCCAGATACTAAAAAACATAGTTATATAATCGCACCTACAAAATTAAAAAAAGGGGATGTTATACGTTCTAATTCAACACGTAACGGATTACAAAATGGACATAGTAAAAAATTAAAACATATGATGACAGGTAGTCAAATACACAATCTTAGTCTAGCCCCAGGAAAAGATGCTAAAATTTTAAGAGCACCCGGTGCCTATGGGTTAATTCTAAGAAGAACTAAAACTTTAGCAAAGATACAATTAAAATCTGGTCAATATAGATGGTTTGATATTAAAACAATTGCAACAAATGGTGTAGTAAGTAATCCTGACTCACGATTTAAAAAACTTAAAAAAGCAGGTCAATCGAGATGGCTTGGTCGTAGACCAACAGTACGTGGGGTTGCTATGAATCCTATTGATCACCCACACGGAGGTGGTGAAGGTAAAACATCAGGTGGACGGCCTTCCGTAACCCCCTGGGGTAAACCAACAAAAGGCCCATCAACTCGACGTTATAGAGTACAACCAAAACCAAATGTCCAGATCTAATTGGAAGACCCCTTTTATAGACAAAAGTCTTTTAAAACGACTAAGTCCCGAGCATGAAAAAAAACCTACATGGTCTAGACGATCTACAATTTACCCAGCATCCATTGGCCTGAAATTAAAGATTTATAATGGAAAAGATATGATTACGCGTAAAATAAAACCTGAAATGGTCGGACTTAAATTAGGCGAGTTTGTACCAACACGAAGAACTTTTGTTCCTAAGAAGAAAAAATCTTAAATTAAAATAACAAATGGCACAAAAAGCTCATCCAAATATTCTACGACCCAAAGAAAGCCTATATCAAGGCTCAACTTATTGGGACGAAGCACGACTTTATTACATAACATCAACTATACATAAACTTATTGAGTCTTGTTGCTTCGACACAACTCATTACCTAAATAAAATACAAATAAAGCGCCATTTAGGTTTGATTCTTATAGAAATTGATCTTATACACTTGCATTTTAGATCAAAACGTCGCTTTGTTTCTAGAAGATATAAAGAAAACAAAGTTAAAATTAAAAAACAATCATGGACTGTACTTGCATGCAGATTACAAAAAGCTGTAGAATTAATACAACGATTTACAGGAGCAAAAAAAATTACTCTTAAAATTAATAGATTAAAAGCTTATACGAGATCCGTACCAAAACCAGCTCGAAGACAATTAGCATATTTTACTAAAGGTTTTAATAGATCCAAATATGACTATGCAAGATATGGTATGCAATTAATATATTTACTAATTAAAAAAAAAGCAAGTGCTGCTAGCTTTTCAAGATTTTTAAAACAAAACATATGCTCTAGACAAAGAAGAAAAAGACATTATCAATTTTTAGGTTATATTAAACAAACTTTAAAAGCTTTAGAGCACTATAAAAAGATTCAAGGACTAAAAATACAAATAAAGGGTCGATTTACCCATAAAGCTAAAGGAAGGAGCCGATCTTGGAATCACCAAATAGGATCAATGCCTTTAAGCCAATTAGATAAAAACATACAAGCTGAATTTACACAAACTCAAACAGCCTACGGAAGTGTTGGCTTAAAAGTTTGGCTTTGCCTATAAAAAATGTTAATACAACCAAAAAAAACAAAATATCGGAAATATTTTAAGCCCCGTACAATACCAAAAAATTCTACTAAAATACATAAATTAAGCGAATCCAATTGCTTTGCTTTAATAGCAATGGAATCCGGATTCTTAAATGGAAAACAAATAGAAGCAGCACGACAAAACATTAGACGTAAAGTTAAACGGGAGGGTAAATTAGAAATTTTAATCTTTCCAGATATCGCTATAAGCCAAAAAGCTTCAGCAGCCCGTATGGGTAAAGGTAAAGGTAAAGTAAACCACTGGATTGCTTCTTTATCAGCAGGTAAAACTGTATTTATTTTATACGGTATTGATGCTGAACAAGGAATTCCTGCTTTACAATCAGGAGCAAATAAGCTTCCAATGAAACTAAAAATTTATCAACTTTAATGTACACCGCTAGAAAACGACATTTAAGAAAAAAAAGATTTTTTTTATCAAAAGAGAAAACTTTTGCTCTTTTCAATGGAAGCAATTTAAAAGCTTCAAAAATAGAAAAAATAAAATTATCTTTACAGAACGCCAAACTTTATTCAGTTCCATTATATTTAAAACCACCTAAACTGGGTTTAGGTTACCCACTTATTATGATAGTCTACAATACACTGGAAGATTTACAAGAAAATTTACCTAAAATAATAAAAAAAATGGATTGCCTGGGTATTTCAATAAATAAAAAATGGTACCCTACTAAGATTTTTACAAAAGAAAAAATAAATAATCTAGAAAAAAACTTATTGGCTCTACTTTTAACAAAAAAGGGTTAAAAAAATAAAATAAAATAAAAAATTAAAGCGAAAAAAGGGATTTGAACCCTCAGCTTTAAGCTTGGCAAGCTTACACTCTACCAATTGAGTTACTTCCGCTTTTCCTATTTTTCAATAGGAAGAAAACAAAGTTGTAGACTATTACCTAGAACTACAACTTCACTTTTAGTTTTTGTTGTAAAATGAAATTGACACTGAAGAGAATCTAAATCTTCAAAATATGGAAATAAAGGTACCAATTCTTGAAAAGCAAATATGTCTTTTAAAATAAAACAATATATATTGGTATGTGCTGGTGATTTTAAGCCTTCAAATTGTCTTATAAAAGGTAAGACATCAAATAAAAGCTTATATAAAAAGTTATACATGGAAGAACCACGAAGCGTAACCTTACCACCTACACCCTCTTTGGGTCCACTACTTTTTTTTATAGTTGACTTCTGTTGGGTTAAATAAGGGATTTGTCCAGAAATAATTTTTAAAGCAGCAAGAGATCCAATAACATAATTTTCATCAGAACTATTACCACCTAAACAAAGACCTACTTTTTTAGGTGCACATAACTGAGACACTGTTGAAAGGTTTTCACTAAGGATTAAATCTTTTTGGACTACATCAAAATAATGTTTTTGAAAAGAATGCATTAAATAATTTTTTTTGCCATTGCTGCTAATTTAGCCCATTTTAAACCTCTTAATCTAGATGGCAAAACTGCAGATATTCGAGTACCTAAAGGTTTTAACTGAGGTGTAATAAGCGCAACTGAATTAGATCCAAAACTTTGACCTAAACCGCCCTTATTACGGTGAAGTCGACGTGTTTGTACAATTACGCCATGGTGTACCTCAGATTTATTCATTTTTAATCTAACACGTCTACCATAACGTGGGCGTAAACTTTGCACGGCTACAAGAACTATATCTCCTATATTTGCATATGATTTACCTCCCTTTTTTTTGACTTTAATACATTTAACCAGTTTTGCTCCTGAGTTATCTACTACTTTAAGAAGGGTTTGAGTTTTAATCATACTTATTACTTCCAGCCGGATTCGAACCAGCACGTCAAAAGACAAAAGATTTTGAATCTGCCGTGTCTACCAGTTTCACCATAGAAGCCCTTTAAGATTTTAATAAAGATGCCTGATCAATACGAATACTGCCTCTAACACGAAAATATACTAAAATAATAGCTAATCCTATAGAAGATTCACAAGCGGCAATAACAAGAATAAAAATAGCAAAAATTTGACCTGTAAAATCACCAAGACAGGCTGAAAAAATAATAAAGTTCAAACTAACTGAAAGAAGAGCAAGCTCTAAAGACATTAAAACAACAACGATATTTGTTCTATTTAAAATAACCCCTCCCACACCGATAATAAATAATAAAGTAGCGACAAAAAAGAAATGAATGAAGTCCATTTTTATATTTTATATGAAAATATTATCCCCGAATACCAAAATGAACTCTGCGCTTATTAGAAACAGCTAATTTATTAACACTATATCTTTTTGCAACAACCTCCCCTTTATCTTGGGAGGCTTGTAACAATTCCTGACTTAAACTTTCCCAAAGAGGTAAAAAAGATGCTTGAGAACGTTCTCGACTTGCTTTTAAAATTGCTCGAATCCCTAAACTTAAACCGCATACTGGAGAAATCAATCTTGGTAAATAAACATTATACGATTGTTTATTACGCCGTTTTTTAGGTTTTGGCTTAAGTCGTACGGCAATATCTTGTTTAGCTGCAATAACAGCTAAATAAAAGATATGAATAGATTGTCCTGAATATTGTTTATCTAAATCTGAAAAAGCTCTAAATAAAACTTTTTCAGCTTTAGATCTTTTGCCATGACGCATTAGAAGATTAATCATTTTTGTTATAAGTGGATCACTTTTAAAATTTACAAAGTATAAATGATTTTTTTTTTTTACTAACATCCTTTATCTATTTTTTTTGTTCCATATTTAGAACGAGAAGTTTTACG
>CAYOSK010000169.1:0-4874 GCA_964406585.1 uncultured Octadecabacter sp.
GCCTTCCATTCCGCCCATTTTGAGCATCTGGTCCAGCTGCATTTTCATGTCGTTCATATTGAAGCGGCCCTTTTGGAACCGTTTCATCATGCGTTCGGCCTGCTCGGCTTCGATGGTCTCTTGGGCTTTTTCAACAAGGCTGACAATGTCGCCCATGCCAAGGATACGGCCCGCGACACGATCTGCGTGGAATTCTTCGATCGCATCCATCTTTTCGCCAAGACCGACAAAGCGGATCGGGCGCCCTGTGACGGCACGCATGGACAGGGCGGCACCGCCGCGCCCGTCGCCATCCATCCGCGTAAGAACCACACCGGATATGCCGATACGTCCGTCAAAGTTTTCGGCGGTGGATACGGCGTCTTGTCCGGTCAGGCCATCGACCACCAGCAGCGTTTCGCGTGGATTGGCCACATCGCGAACGGCTTCGACCTGTTGCATCAATTCTTCGTCGATGGACAGGCGGCCCGCCGTGTCAAGAATATAGACGTCATAGCCACCAAGCGATGCCTGTGTTTTGGCACGTTTGGCGATTTTGACAGGGTCTTCGCCTTTGACGATCGGCAGGGTGTCCACGCCGATTTGCGCCCCAAGGATTTGAAGCTGTTCCATCGCGGCAGGGCGGTTCACGTCAAGGGACGCCATCAAAACACGTTTGCCGTCGCGTTCGGACATACGTTTGGCGAGTTTTGCGGTGGTCGTCGTTTTACCGGAACCCTGCAAGCCGACCATCAGAATGGGGGCTGGTGGATTGTCGATTTTCAGGGTGCCATCACCACCGTCACCGGCCAACACGTGGACCAGTTCATCGTGGACAATTTTGACGACCTGTTGGCCGGGCGTGACCGATTTTGTCACGGCTTGGCCAGATGCCTTTTCTTGGACGGCCTTGATGAAATCGCGCGCTACCGGAAGGGAAACGTCCGCCTCAAGCAAGGCGACGCGCACCTCGCGCAGGGCTGTTTTGACGTCATCCTCGCTGAGCGCACCTTGTTTGGTGAGGCGATCAAAGACGCCGCCAAGGCGATCTGATAATGACTCGAACATGGGCGCTTCCTTTGCGTCGTTTCATCGGTGCCCCTAATATATAGGAACGGTTCAAAGCAATTTGACCCCAGTGGGCGCAACGCGCTGACTGGGGGCGATCCTTGCCTCTGCAAGGACCGGAAAGACAATGCTCTCCGGAGTTAGGTGCGTTTAGGCGGTTGTTGGGGGATGAGTCAAGCCGTGTCTGATCGCCCGCGGCGCGCTGTGGGCCGCAGCGCAATGCGGCCCACGGGTTGGGTTCAAACCGGGCGGTGTAAGTACAGAACCACTGTGCTCAGTGTCCCAAGACCCAAGTCGGTGATGGCTAACACGCCATAGTTTGGGGAACCTTACGGTGTTTCCTTAGGCGGCGGCAGGTTCGATAATGTCTTTGGCGGCCAGTATTTCAACATCGTTGATGCCGATAAAGCCCAAGAACAGTTTCAGATGTGGGGATAGAAAATCCATCGGGGCCCCAACAGGCACACCGCCGGACGCGACCACGATGATTGCTTTTTTGCCATTCAAAAGCCCCTCGGGGCCATCGGGTGTGTATTGGAATGTGACACGGGGCCGCGCGACCAGATCCATCCAGACTTTCAACGTGGCCGGGCCGGAGAAATTGTAGATCGGCGCACCGATGACAATTGTGTCGGCGGCTTGTAGTTCCGCAATCAGACTGTCGGACAGGGCAAGAAGATCGGCGTCCGCGTCGCTGCGCGTTGCAGGATCCATCAGCCGTGCGTCCGCCCAAGCGGCATCAATAAAGGGTAAGGGATCCGCGGCCAGGTCGCGGCGCGTGATGGTGCCGTTCAGATCTTTTACGATTTTAGCGGACGCCGCACGCGATGTGCTTGTGTCGAAATGCGCAGATGCATCGATATGAAGAATATGGGTCATTTACTGTGTCCTCATGAAGGTGTGATGTCAGGCATATGGTCTTTGCGCAGGCGAACGCTATAGTATCGTCCGAACAGGATGTGTTCATGAACGCACAGGAGAGCCCCTTGAACAATTGGGACGAAATCAGGACCGCCTTTCAGGTGGCGCAGGTCGGAACCGTTAGCGGCGCTGCCGAAAAACTCGGCGTTCATCATGCGACCGTTATCCGCCATATCGATGCGCTGGAACATCGCCTCGGGGTCAAACTGTTTCAGCGCCACGCCCGTGGTTATACCGCAACCGAAGCGGGGCAAGATTTGATGCAGGTCGCATCGGCAACAGATGATCAGTTCACGCAATTGGCCGGGCGTATCCGTGGGCAAGGCGAAGGTGTGTCCGGGGATCTTGTTGTGACGACTCTGTCGATGTTTGCACCGCTGCTGACGCCGGTTTTGGCCAAATTTCGGCAAGAAAATCCCGACCTGACTGTGCGTCTTTTGACGGGGGATCGATTGTTTCGCCTTGAATACGGAGAAGCCCACGTCGCCGTGCGCGCCGGAGAGGCCCCCAATCAACCCGACAACGTTGTGCAGCCGTTTATATCCCAAGCGATGCATCTGGTCGCCGCCCCGGCATATGTTGAACGCTATGGTCTGCCCAACGGGGTCGAGGATTTTGCAAATCACTGGTTCATTGGCACTGATAGATCAGAAACCCATGTTCCCTTTTTGCGATGGTTGAATGACCGCGTGCCTACAAATCGCATTGCGTTTCGCACATCTGATAATCGCGCAGGCGTCGATGCGATTTCATCCGGGGCAGGGATCGGGTTTACGCCAACATGGTGGATGCGCGAAAATCCTGATTGGGTAGAAGTGATCGAAAGCCAGGCGGAATGGACCGCGCCTTTGTGGCTGGTGACCCATGTTGATCTTCATAGAACCACGAAAGTGCAGGCGTTTCTAAAGTTTCTTAAGGCCGAGGCGCAGTCTTGGGACGTCTAGTGCGGTGCACATTGGTCAGTCCTGCGACGCGTCGGCGCCATCTTGCTTAAGTTCGGCAGCCAGGAAACGTTCAAATTCATCGAGGTTCACAGCCTCAAACTGGCCGAAACTTTGCATCCAGATGGAGGCTTCGCGCAAGGCATCTGGTTCCAGCTTACACCATTTCACGCGCCCGCGTTTTTCTTGGGTGATCAATCCGGCGCTGCTTAGCACGCCCAGATGTTTGGAAATGGCCGCCAATGACATTTCGAATGGGTCCGCGACATCCGTGACTGCCATGTCATCTTCCAGAAGCATCGCAAGGATCGCGCGGCGTGTGGGGTCGCCCAGTGCGGCGAAAACGATATCAAGCGGTGCAGCCATAACAGGTATTGAGCGTACGGTGCGGCAAACGTCAACCAAATGGTTGAATATCCGATTTCGTGGCATTGGCCTTTAATGCACAGGTTTGATGCTTCTTTGGTTTATAAATACTCAAATAAAACAGTGTTTTATGGTGCGTTTACTTCGCGTTGACTCTTATCCAAGCAGCCCCTAAAACCGCGCCAACCAAGGAAGGGGCTTTGTCGTGTCCGACCCGAATGATCCTGCTGAACAGCTCAAGGCGCTGGACGAACGGATCAAGGCGGCGAAAGGCGAAGACAAACGGCCCCACACCGAGGAACATTATTCCCAAGCGCAGATGGCGTGGCGGATGGTGATCGAATTAGTGGCCGGTCTTGGGATCGGTTTTGGCATCGGGTACGGGTTGGACACTGTTTTCAACACAACGCCCATTTTTATGGTGCTGTTCATATTCTTTGGCCTCGCGGCTGGCGTCAAAACGATGATGCGCAGCGCGGCTGAGATGCAGACTGAAGCCCTCGCTAAACAGGCGACGGGTGAAACGGCCAAGCTGGCCGACAAAGACGAGGAAGACTGATGGCAGACGAAGCACACAGCGAAGGCGGATTGTCCTTTCACCCGCTGGACCAGTTCGAAGTCAAACGCGTCTTCGGTGACGGCCCGATTGAATGGTACACGATCACCAACGTGACCGCATGGATGGCCGTGGCCGTCATTTGCATCGTGTTGCTGCTGGTGATTGGTACGTCCAAACGCGCAGTGGTGCCGAACCGCACACAGTCGATTGCTGAAACGCTATACGGTTTCGTTTATACAATGGTCGAAGACGTAACCGGTAAAGATGGGATCAAGTATTTCCCTTATATCTTTACGCTGTTCATCTTCATCCTGATCTCGAACTTCCTTGGCCTTCTGCCTATGTCGTTCACAACCACATCCCATATCGCGGTCACAGCCATTCTGGCCTTTGCGGTCTTCTTTACTGTAACCATCATCGGTTTCGTTAAAAACGGCGCGGCCTTTCTTGGCTTGTTCTGGGTGTCCAGCGCGCCATTGGCCCTGCGTCCGATCCTCGCGATCATTGAGGTTATTTCCTACTTCGTGCGCCCCGTCAGCCACTCTATTCGTCTGGCTGGAAACCTGATGGCGGGTCACGCCGTTCTTAAGGTGTTCGCGGGTTTTGCTCAGGTGGGTCTGATCATCGCACCTGTCGCGATCCTCGGGGTTGTCGCGATCTATGCTCTCGAAGTTCTCGTGTCGGCCATTCAGGCCTACGTTTTCACAATTCTGACGTGCGTTTATCTAAAAGACGCGCTTCACCCGTCACACTAATCACTAAGAATGCTCCCTCGGGGAAAAGCCCCGGGATGCTAAACTTCCAATCGTAAGGAGATACATTATGGAAGGCGAACTCGCACACATCGGCGCTGGCTTGGCTGCAATTGGTTCCGGCGCTGCCGCAATCGGTGTTGGTCACGTTGCTGGCAACTTCCTCGCAGGCGCACTGCGTAACCCGTCAGCTGCTGCTGGCCAGACTGCTACGCTGTTCATCGGCATCGCATTCGCAGAAGCTTTGGGGATCTTCTCGTTCCTCGTCGCACTTCTGCTGATGTTCGC
>CAYOSK010000170.1:0-4766 GCA_964406585.1 uncultured Octadecabacter sp.
GGTCGGGAGTTCAAATCTCCCCCACGCCACCACCCTCTCTTTTTGAAGTAGACAGATTTTCGAGGAAAATCTGGCCACAAAGTCTCTTCGAGACTTTGGTTTCAATTTTTCTTCGAAAAATTGACTACTGAAACCATGCATCCCACCCTGCCTGATAATACCCCGATAGGACATGATCTTGGATTGAGTTTGGTTGCACCTCTGTCCGCTCCGTATCCCGACTAAAAGATTGCGCGGCGTCCCATTCTGATTGGGTCAGATAATTCAGCCCGTCTGGCAAGTCCAAGGTCCGTGCCCGCAGCGGCGCCGCACTTGCCATCACAAAGCCCCATTGGCCAAAGCTGGGCACATAGCTTTGGTATGGCGTCACAAATAGTCCTTCACCCGGCGCGTTCGGATTGCGTGTGTCTTCAAGCGTTTGGACAATCGACCAGAACGCATCGCGTGCAAAAAGCGGACTGCCGGCTTGGGTGGTGAACACCCCGTGTCCAGTCAGCCGTTCGACAAGCATTGCGTAGAATTCAAGCGAATAAAGCTTGGATAGGGCAATGTTTTTCGGGTCAGGCAAATCAAGGATGATGACGTCGAACTGTTGGTTTGAGTCGGCCAAGAATGTCCAAGCATCCGCCGCGACAACCTGTACCCTTGGGTCGCGCAGTGATCCGTCGTTCAGGGGGGCAAGGTCAGGGTGATCGCGGAACAACTCAGTCACACGTGGGTCAAGGTCCACCAACGTGACCGCTGCGACATCCGCGTAGCGCAGCACTTCGCGCACCGCCATCCCATCGCCGCCCCCCAAGATCAGCACCTGCGCTCGGCGCGGGGCTTGCGCCAGTACCGGATGCACCAGCATTTCGTGGTAGCGGTGTTCGTCAAGCGTGTCGAACTGGATTGAATGGTCAAGGAACAACCGTGTCCGGTCACGAAATTGCGTAATGGTGATTTGCTGGTAGGGGGTTGTCTCAGACAGGATCACATCGTCTTCAAACAAGGCAGCATCGACGACAGAAACCATGCGTTCGGCCATGATAAGCGCCGCAATCGAGCCCGCCATAGCCAAGCCCCATGCGACCTTCATCGTGCGCGTTGTGCGGTCGCGGAAAATCAGCAAAGACAGCCCCGCAACCCCAAGGTTCAGGCAGCCAAAGGCAAGGCTTGCTGACATCAACCCAAGGTGCGGTATGATCAAAAGTGGAAAAGCGATTGAGGCGATAAGTGCCCCGACATAGTCGACTGATAGCACGTTTTCGAAACGGAATTCCCGCACCCCGATTTCATCTAACACACGGGCAATCAGCGGGATTTCCATGCCCGCCAAAATCCCGATCAGGGCCAAGAGCAAATACAATGGTACGGAGATGTCGCCCATAAACGCGTACGCAAAGTAAATCACAGGAGCGAGGAACCCGCCAACGACCCCAAGCGCGATTTGTGCCCAGACGAACCCGCCCAGCGCGTGTGCGACAAAGCGCGACAGATACGCCCCAAGCCCCATCGCCGACAGGAACACCCCGATGACAAAGCTGAACTGGCGCACGGAATCGCCTAGCAAATAGCTCGACAGGGTCGCGGCGATCAGCTCGTAAATCAGGCTGGCAACCGCGACAAGAAATGTCGCCAGCAGCAACCAAGCGCCTTGTCGCGCCGCCGTTTGGTCGGTCACGACAGGATGACAGCCGCGATGATAATGGACAGCGCCACAAAGACCGATCCAATCAGGATCGCTAGGGCCGTGTTCTGGTCCGTCTCAATTTCTTTGATGATTGGGAAAGGGGACAGTTTATTGATCAGCCACCAACACAATCCAAGGATCACGACCCCAAGGATTGAAAAGACAATGGTGCTTATAACGTCTGCGATTTCGACGGCTGCGAAAAGTTCCATTCAGTGATCCCTCTTGATTATTTCACGCGCCGGTTGATGGCAGAACCACCGCTGCCGACACGCACAGATTTGGCGACATCGCGGCTTTCGCCCCAAACGCCGCTGTATGATAGATATGAAGCGCCCCCAAAAACGGCGAGCACGCCGATAATGAAAACAATGCGAAATGGGGCCATGGGTTACTCCTCGGTCCAGTCAGTGCCGCGCCAGCGCGCCCTTTGGTGCCACGCCCATTTGAAGGTTGGGATCGCCCAAAGGATCCCGAACAAAATCGCGGCGTATAAGAACCAACGTGCCACGAAAGCCCCTTGGGTGATTTGCACCCCAAGCCGTGAAAATGCATCGCTTGTGCTTGTTTCTTCAGCGGCCAGTTCCAGCGTATGCGTTCCGGCCATTGTCGGGCGAAACCGCAGGCGGGTGTTGCGGCGCCCTTCGCTCCAGTTGCCGTCTGAATCGCGGCCGCTGTAATAGGAAATCTCGCGCCCTGTTTCAAAGATCAGCCCATCGTCCGGCCCGGTGATCGCGATATCGAGGTAGGCCCAGCTATTGTTGAAATCACCGTCAAGCCGCAGCGTCGCGATGTGGTTTGGGTTTGTAATTTCAAAGTTGATCGCGGTCGGTAGCACGTTTCTTTGCACGTTTTGTTCGCTGATCACCGTCCCTGACCCCATCGCAAGGGCCGCAAGGAACATCACCAAACTTGCGAGCATCGCGACCAAGGCTGTCATGCGCACGAAGCCGGTGTGCAACCCTGCGCGGTAAGGTTGCAAACGGTGCACCCCGTGGATCGCCGGGGCCCATTCCAGCCCAAAACTCTCTGCAATTTCAACCTGATCCGGGTAGATTGAGCGGATGATTTCTTCTTGCGTCGTTGTCTTGCTAAAGCCCAGCACAGCGTCTGATGACATCAGGTTGACCGTTGTCGAGGTGTCGCCAAGCTTGGGCTGCCAGTTGAATTCGCCTTCCGCAAAGGTGATTTGCGCCGTGGATGTATCGTAATAACGGAAGCGGTCAGCGCCCCCCATCACAACCGGGGGCGTTTCGCGCAATTCCACCTCGGTTGGGCTTAGCCATGATGGCGTCGTCGGCTTGCGATAGGCGCGTGAGAAGATGAAGTGCCCTTTTTCCACCGTCATGAAGGCGTACCCATGGGTGGGAGAATAAAGTTGATGATCAATCCAGCGCCATGTGCGCCCGCGGTAATATTCTTCAAACCCCAGCGTGCCAATCACCGTGTAATCAACGCCGCGCACCTGCCCGGTCATGCCGATGTGGAACGGGCTGTCAGGGCGATCAAGGCTGTCGAATTTCTCCAGCACCTTATAAGCGTCCTGCGCATCAAGGTGCGAACCGCAATAGCTGCAAATATGGGTCTGCACCCGGCCACCGCCCAGCACATTCAGCCCGGCCCCGCAGGCGGTACAATTGATACTGGTGATGGTGCTGTTGCGGGTCATGATGCAGCGACCTGCACGTCAAACGGGTCGATCCATTTGCCGATGAACCACTGCACGCCGTCTGCTGAAAACTCGCCCGATAGGATATCAGCATAGATGTTGCGGGCGTTGATAAAGTTATAAGCCTCGCCCACGGTCAGCGTTTCCGGGAATTCGCCGCGCACAGCGATGCACGTGGCGGCATCCCGTTCGGTCACGCGGTAGTGGTGGCCGTTCACTTCAAACGTTGCGCCAAGTTGTGGGGCAGCGATGGGGGCACCGTAAAGCGGTTCGTTCACCGGGCGCTGCAAGATCACCTCGCCCTCGTCCACTGACAACCACGCGCCATTGCCCGCGCCGTCAAGCGCATAGAATTCGTCCCACCAACCGGGACCATAGTCAAAACGGGCATGGCCAAGAATGTCGAAAACCCCGCCATCAATCCGCACGGTATCACCGATCTGCATCAGTAGCGGACCATCATGCATCTCTCCGGAGGTGCCTGCGTTGAGAAACCCGTTGTCGCGCAGATATAGCGTCGTGTCACAGGCATCGCAGGTCGTCATTTTCGCCAGCGCGAACTGGATCGCAAGGGCGTTCCCGCAATTTGGACAATTATGACTGCTCATATCGGTAATTGAATCGATTTTGATGATGGTGTCCACCCGATAGCTAGGGTTAATAGGAACAAGGGAGTGACGTGTATGATTGATGATCTTGTTGGGATTGTGGGCGCATCTTACGTGCTGACGGGCAAAGACACCGCCAAATGGGAGCGGGATTGGACCGGGGCCTATGTTGCAACCCCCCTTGCCGTCGTCCGCCCTGCAAACACCGCCGAAGTCGCAGCGATCATGGCGTTGGCGCATGCGGCGGGGCAAGCGGTTGTGCCTGTGTCGGGCAACACCGGATTGAACGGCGGGGCCTTTGGTGAGAACGCGCTGTTGTTGTCTGTGGATCGGCTAAACCAGATCGAAGTCATTGATCCTGCTGGTCGCACCGCAACTGTTGGCGCTGGTGTAATACTGTCGCAATTGCATGATGCGGTTGATGCGCATGATCTGATCTTTCCACTGACCTTTGGCGCGCGTGGTTCGGCGATGATCGGCGGCGTTTTGTCGACCAATGCGGGCGGGTCCAACGTCGTGCGTTACGGCAATACCCGCGATCTTGTGTTCGGGATCGAGGTGGTGATGGCCGATGGCCAGATCATGAACCTGATGACGGCTTTGCATAAGGATAACTCCGGCCTGGACCTGCGCCATCTGATGATTGGAGCCGAAGGGACGCTGGGCATTATCACGCGGGCCATTGTCAAATTGCACGCCAAGCCACGGGCCTATGGCACAGCGACTGTTGCTTTGACGTCTTTGCCAGCGGCGTTGGATTTACTGCATGCACTGCAAGACGCCACAAGCGGCGTGGTTGAAGCCTTTGAATTCATGC
>CAYOSK010000171.1:0-4742 GCA_964406585.1 uncultured Octadecabacter sp.
GCGCATATTTGAAAGACGTTGAGGGACATAGTGAATTTTTTGTAACAGTCATGCTAGGCCGGTTCGAAATGCGGTCGCGCCCTACGTATTAGCCCGTTAAGGCGCCTTAGGAATTTGAGGAAACGAAAACCGCCACCCCAAGGGATGGCGGCTGTAGCGGCTGGTGTTTCACCCAACATCAAACGGGCAATGGCCCTGTCATGCTTTCCATCACACCATCACGGCGGATCAATTTGTGCCACAACGCCCCGGCAATATGCGTCAAGATCAGGATGGGCAGAACTGTCAGCGAAACTTCGTGAACGCCGATCATCATGTTCACGAAAAAGCGCCCCAGCACCGCAGACGTGTAACCGTATGCAATCGCCAATCCAGACCCGACAATCGTAAAGACCGCCCCATAAAGTCCATAGTGAACGATCCGCGACGCAGCATGTTCCCATTTGGGCGCATCATCAGGCAAACGGGTCGCGCCGCCAATCATTTTTGTCCACAGCAATCGGATTGCGAACAACAGTCCAAGCACCACAGCAAAGATCACTTCGAACTGTAACAGCGCCGGGTCCGCCAGTTGATTCACGTTATCAAGCCCTTTGAAATAGCCGTAGCCCAGCAACAAGACGGACAGCCAGTGAATGCCGCGTGTGACAAAGCCATGTGATTTGGCGCGGGTTTTTTCGGGGGATGTCATCAAACCAATCCTTTTCCTATCCTGACCTAAGCCGCGATTTCGGCATCAGCGGGAACAGGCTGTGCGCGGCCCACGAACGGGGCAGCGATGATCGCAACACCAACAGCCATCAATGCAAACAAGGCGAATGCCCCCACAAACGCGAGCCCAAGGCCCGCCATGATGACGCCGGCAGCGAACAAGACTGTGTTAGACAGCGCAGTTGAGATTGTGTTGATCAGGTTGGTCATTTTGGTTTCTCCAGGTTCATCAATGTTTCGATGAATTCTATATGGAGACGCAGATTTACCCCTGCCTGACCGCAACCTTACATTTCTGTAAACGTCAGATAAACAGCAAGCCCCTGCGGAACTGCCATCGACACATCAAGGCGGGCTGCATGGCGATCTGCTACAGCTTTCACCAACGCAAGACCAAGCCCAGATCCATCTGTGTGGCGGGCCGCATCAAGGCGAACCATCGGTTTCAAAATTTCGTCAAATTTGTCCGGGTCCACTCCAGGCCCGTTATCTGACACGCCAATTTTGCCCCCGTCAACATTCAGCGTGATCTGATCCCCCCCATGCACCAACGCGTTTTGAATCAGATTTGCCATGGCCTGAACCAGCATCGAACGATCCGCCTGCACCTCCGCAGGTGCGGCCACGTTCAGGATCAGTGTTTTTCCGTCGTCTTCGACCACTGGGCCGAAAATCTCAGCTAGATCCTGCGCCACGTCGCCTAATGATACCTGTTCAAACCCGTCCCGGCCCTGACCGGCCTCAATCCGGGCAACCCGCATGATCGTATCGAAAATATCCGACAATCGGCTGGCTTCTTCTAATGCCGCCCCACGCCCCTCCCCGTCAGGCAACATTTCCAACTGCGCACGCAACCGCGCCAACGGGGTGCGTAAATCGTGGGCGATGCTTGCGCTAAGATGGCGCGTTTGGGTGACAAGCCGTTCCAGTTCACCTGCGGTTTGATCAAGGGTCTGGGCCATATCATCCAAATCATCCTTACCGCGCATTTGGCCCGTGCGCGCAGTCAGGTTGCCCGCGGCCAGATCGGTCAGGGTTGCGTTGATCCGTTTCAATCGGCGCTGCGCAACCAGCCCCGTCCATAATCCAATCGAAAGTGTCGAAATGATAACCACCGCAGCCGTTGCCCACAAAATTCCCGCCAAAAGCTCCTGCACCTCGGTGCTGTCTTCAAGCGGCACAGCGACCATGACCGGCGCCCCTGATGCATCGGTCGCCACCATGACGCGCCACACATCAGACCGAAACAAATCTCGACGCAATTGCAGTGTGCCGCCCCCACGTTGTGCCGTGCGTTCGAATTGCTCAGGCAGCCCCCGAAGGTCGTCCAGTGGCCGCAAAATCACGGCTGCACTGTCTTCGCGCGCCTGCGCAATTGTCACACCCTGCGCCAGGGTTTCCAACGTCGTGTCCACACGCCGTTCCAATGCGCGTTGTCCAAGCGTGAGCGCCACAAAGATCGCAACAACAAACCCAACTGCGAAAAGCCCAGACAGCAAAACCGCCAATCGCAAAGTTGAAGAACGCCACAACCAACTGATATCTTTTAATATATTACGCACCAAAGACGTATCCTTCGCCGCGGCGTGTGCGCAAAAGCGCGTGATCGAACGGCTTGTCAATCTTTGCCCGCAATCGGCTGATGTGGGTTTCAACAACGCTTGTGGTGGGGTCAAAACTCATGTCCCAAACCTGTTCAAGCAGCATCGTGCGCGTCACCAATCGCCCCGGACGGCGCATAAAATATTCCAACAGCTTGATTTCCTTGGCCATCAAATCAATGATTTCGCCTTGCCGTTCACAGCGACGAGACAGCAAATCTAGGCTCAGGTCATTATGCCTCAGCACGGTTTCAGATGCCTCAGACGCCGCCGCCCCATCGCCACGACGGCCCAACGCACCAACCCGTGCCGACAATTCCGCAAAAGCGAACGGTTTGGTCAAATAGTCGTCGCCCCCCGCGTCGAACCCTTCGACACGGGCATCGACTTCGCCAAGCGCACTTAGGAACAGCGCAGGCGTTGTGTTCTTGGACGCGCGCAGGGATTTTAGCACCGCCAAGCCGTCCAATCCCGGCACCATACGATCAAGGATCAACAGGTCAAATTCCTGCCCCATCGCCGCGATCAATGCGTCTTTACCATCTTCAAAATGATCAACGACATGGCCCTCTTCGCGCAAACCTGACGCGACCCAAGGACCAAGTTGTCCGTCGTCTTCCAATAGCAAAATGCGCATGATGTACCTTTGGCAAATAGACCGACGATAGGCCGCCACGATGGGCAGTCTATCGCGGTTTCGTTGCAGTCGAAAACCGTTTTCGGTTACGCGTCTTCTGTTCCGTCTTCGTCATCACCGCCGCGGTCTTTGTTGCAGCCTTCACCTTCGGCTGTGACTCTCAGGATTTCGCCCGTGTCGGCCGCAATCATGATCTCCATTTCAACACCATCTGCCGCGAGGATTTCGACTTCGTACATCTGTTGGCCTCGGCGACGCTCAAGCTCGACTTCGGTAACTTCGCCGGCGACTTCCATTAGGGCGATTTCGATAACTTGATCTTCCGTCAGTCCGGTTTCATCTGCGACCGTCTGTGCAGAAACAAGCCCTGCGACGCCACCGGCCAAAACCAGACCAGTCAGCGCGCTACCTGCGATAAATTTCGTGTTCATGTTGTTCTCCGTTTCTGTGTGAAGGCGGCGATCATGCCGTCCGATGAAACAGAAATAGGAGGCCCAGTTTACCGGAACCCTTCAGCAACTATACAATTTTGTAAGGGTGAAAAACGAACCGCGTTAAGTGCGATACGCGGAAATACCAGCACCATTCATCACATAGGCGATATCGGCCAAATGCGTGGTGGTGGATGCCGTTCCAAACCGCCCCGTCACCGTGACAGGTTCAAAAAGGCCCGCGCTTTCATAGGGGGTTGATGTGGTCACAAACACCAACTGGTTCGCCGGTGGCGGAGGGACGTGCACGCAAGCACCCACGAATGGCACCAGAATAAAGGCCGTGACCCCCGAGCCAGAATATTCAAGCGGTACGACAAAACCGGGCAGCGCGACCATCTGCCCGTTCCAATCAGATCTCACCCCGCTCGATGGGGGTTGGGCAGCGTTGGGCAGCGCCGATTCATCGTGGTCAAACAGACCTTGCACAGATGGCGGAATGGCCCTTTGGCCAACGGGCAGCAGATCGCGCCATTGTAGATGCACAGCGTCTTCTGCGTGCGCAACGCGCGGCACGAATAACCCCGCCACGATGCCCAACAACACCCCACGGCGTGTGTTGGCGTTGCTCACCAAACGTATATTTCCATGAGGTCTGCTTCTAACAGATATCCCGTATCTGCGATTTCTGTGGTCTGCAGTTCATGCTGCATTTGCCCTGTGACCCAAACAGCATCCCAAAGGTTATCTGACGACCAAGGCGTTGTTGTTGTCACAAAAACAAGCTGATTTGGCGGTGGCGGCGGCGTGTGAATGCAGGCGCCCATATAGGGCACCAGAATAAAGCTGCTGACGCCCTGCGCCGTCAAATCCATTGGAATGATGAACCCCGGCATCTTTATATAGGCCCCATCAAGCGCCGGGTTCAGCTTCGTTGCATTTTCATCAAACTGCGGACGCCAAACATCATTGCGTTCGTCCATAAAACCTTCGGCAATGATTTCCGAATAGGGCACGCCGGGCGGGATCAAATCATCCCATGTGATTTCAGCCGCGGCGCGGGCAAGCGTCGCCTGTGGAAACGCCGCCGTTGCGGCTGCGGCTGTTAGGATGTGTCGGCGTGAAAAGGTCATGCGCGCGGTCCCGTACGATCTAGGTTTTTACCATCATACCATCAGCAAGCGACATCCTGTAAGCCCTGATTGCAGGAACCATGCTCACGATTGCGCCAGCGACAACGACGCTCAGCAAAACCCACACTTCGCGAAGTGTTGGTGCCTCGATCGGAATCCACAGCCCGAATGCGCGATCAATCAGTGGCTGTGCGATCCAAAGCCCAACATAAAGAAACGCTAATCCCAA
>CAYOSK010000172.1:0-4741 GCA_964406585.1 uncultured Octadecabacter sp.
CGCCGATGCAAACAATCACGTGAAGACCGCTCGCCCAGCCTGCGCGGGTTTTGGCCGCAATCTGTTCGTCAGACTCTGTGTGATCCGTGCGTCGTTCAGAATGGCCGGTAATCACGTGGGTCGCGCCGCAATCTACCAACATGGCGGCAGAAATGTCGCCTGTATGCGCACCGTTGGCGGCGGGGTGACAGTCTTCGCCGCCGATCAGTATTCCCCGCCCAGACATCCGGCTCAGGAGCGTGGCTGGCGCACATATAAGAACATCAACACTGGCGTCGCTGTGCTGCGAAGCCAATGCATCGATTTGCGGTAAATCTGCCGATGTACCGTTCATTTTCCAATTGCCCGCGATCAGTTTGCGCATCTCACTCTCCCCATTTTGTTTGTCCTGATGTAGCAAGCGGACGAGTTCAGTGAAAGGGCAGATGAAATGACGCAAACCACGATCCCAAGGATAGATGCCGCGACCTTATTAGGGGGCGATTCAGACGTGGTTGCGCAGGTGCGCCATGCTGCGCGAGAGGTTGGGTTTTTGACGTTGTTTAACACCCCAATTCCAACAGCCGATATCGCCGAGGTTTTTGCCGCTTATAAAGCGTTTTTTAAGCAGCCGGCACCTTTAAAAGAGGCGGTGAATATGGCGCATACGGGGTCAAATCGGGGGTGGGGTGCGTCAGGCTCTGAACAGGTCGATCCCGATGCCAACCCGGACTACAAACAGGTGTTCGACTGCGGATACGAAGTGTCTGGGTCCGATTTAGCGGCCTATGCCCCGAACCTTTGGCCGGACGCGCCGAAAGATTTCCGGATCATTGTGGAAAATTACTATGCGCGTGCGCTCGCCTTTAGTGCGGATTTGCTTGCTGCAATTGCAGGGGCAATTGGGGAAGACGCCGCGTATTTTCGGGCGCAGTTTGACCAACCAATGGCATTGTTGCGTGGCAATTATTATCCGCCGCGCCCGGATGAGGCCGGAGCCAAGGATTTTGGCATCGCGACGCATACTGATTACGGGTGCCTGACGCTACTGGCGATGGATGGAACCCCTGGTCTTGAGGTGCGCAAACGCGGGGGCGGCTGGATTCCGGTCTCTGCGCCGGTGGGTGAATTCGTGATCAATTTTGGCGAGATGCTGGACATGTGGACACAAGGGCGTGTGGTGGCGACACCCCACCGTGTGATCGGGGGGGCAAGCGAACGTATGTCGATCCCTTTGTTTTATAACCCGAATGCGGATACCAATGTGGCCCCAAAAGGTGCTGAGCCGATACGCGCCGTCGATCATTTGCAAAAGCGGTTTGATGAAACCTATGTCCACTTACAAGACAAATCATGATCACGTGTCTGCACACAGCTGATGTTCATGTTGCGACATTTGGGGCGTTGCTGCCCGATGCCGAACATGTGGTGCGTTCGGATTTCTTGGACCGCGCGCGTGCTGAGGGCGTTGACGCTGTTGCACAGGACGTGGGCGCAATTGTACGTGCATTATCGGCCAAGGGGCCGGTGTTGTGTACGTGTTCCACCTTGGGGCCCATCATCGATGCGCTCTTGCTTGAAAATGTGGTGCGAATTGATCGGCCCGCATTGGCGTCTGCGGTAAAAAATGGCGGTGAAGTGGTGATTGCGATCTGCCTAGACAGTACGCGGGCGGCAACGCTGGCCTTGTTTGATGAGGTCGCACAGGGGCGCGCGTCTGCGAAACTGATCTTTTGCACGCAAGCGTGGCCGTTTTTCGAGGCAGGCGATATGGATGGATTTGCAAACAGCATTGCTGCACAGTTGGCGGATGAAGACGGTCCAATCGTGCTTGCGCAGGCATCTATGGCGGTTGCTGCGCCGCTGATAGAGGCGCGCGGGGTTGAAGTGATCACCACGCCAATGGCCGCAGTACGCGCGGTTCAGGACCTCGACCGAGTGCGCTAAAGATGTGCTAACGCGCGTCGAGCCAGATCGCAGGCTTCGGCGGGATCATCCAAGGCGCTGTCTGGTAGGTTCCAATACGGCATGGCGGTGGGGTTCGCGGCACCGTCGCGTTGATAGGTCCAGCGTTTCAATCCCATGTTTTCGAGTTCGGATTGAAACGCACCGGCGCCTTTAATCATCGTGCCAAATTCCGGATGAATGATCGCAAAGATCGTGCCGTCGCAGTAAATGCACAATCCACCCATCATCTTTCGGGTCGTGAGAGGGCCTAGGTCTGCGAATAAATCTGTAGCGAATTCAATTTCTTCTGCGGTTAAGCTCATGTATTTGGGGCAAGGCTTTCGTCGAACTTGATCGACTCCCCGCAGCCACAGGCCTCGGTGACATTTGGATTTCGAAATTTAAATCCAGCTTCAAGTAGGCTGACTTCGTAGTCAATTTCGGTGCCAAACAGGAACATCTGCGCCATCGGCGCGATCATGACGCGCGCACCATCTTGTTCGACGACTTCATCCAGCGGGTCGACTTCGGTCACGTATTCCATCGTGTATTCCATGCCTGCACAGCCGCCTTTTTTGACACCAATACGCAAGCCTTGCGTGTTGTCATCCGCCATCAGTTTGGCGATTTGAATTGCAGCTTTTTCCGTAATGGTTACGGCATTTTTTCCAGGAATTCCAAACATTTGACGGTCTTTCCTAAGGTGAGGTCACATGAACCCAAGTTCGAGGCGCGCTTCGTCCGACATCATGTCCATTCCCCATTGCGGTTCCCAGACGAGTTCAACGTCCACGGTTTTAACACCAGCCAGCGGTTCAACCGCATCGGCAACCCATCCGGGCATTTCACCAGCAACAGGACAGCCGGGTGCCGTCAGCGACATGAGGATTTTCACCTCGTTTTCGGTGTTGACGTCTATCGTGTATATGAGGCCAAGATCATGAATATTGACTGGAATTTCAGGGTCGTAGACGGTGCGGCACGCCTCAACTATGTTCTCATATAGCGGGTGATCTGTGCTTGAAGGTTGGATAAGCGGTGTGCCTTCCATGGGGGTCGTCGCGTCGGTCATCTGTGGTATCCCGTAATTCCTGACAGAACATATAGGGATTAGGGGCGGCGTCGTAAAGACAGGCAAGCGCGGCGAAATGACTGTTTGTCTAATAATTGAATGGTGCATCGTTCTTATTTCGATGCCAAATGGATACCCTGTTAGACCTTTTTTCGCTTGGCCTTTAGGGGTGCGGGGCGCACCTGTTGTTCAATATGATCAAAGAGTTGTCCGGCGAGGTTTTTCTTACTCGCGCCTTCAATCCCTTCAAAGCCGGGCGATGAATTCACCTCGAGGATTTTCGGGCCCGAATGGGACCGCAAAAGATCAACGCCCGCCAGCCCAAGATTAAACGCTTTGGCTGATTTTACGGCGACACGGCGTTCCTCGGCGGTGATTTTGCAGATCTTGGCGGTGCCCCCGCGATGTAGGTTCGAACGAAAATCATCCCCGTCTGACGTGCGGCGCATGGCGGCGACAACTTTGCCCGCGATGACAAAACAACGGATATCTTCGCCGCTGGCTTCTTTAACGAAATCTTGGACCAAAAAATTTGCCTTAAGACCGCGAAATGCATCGATCACGGATTCGGCGGCCTTTTTGGTTTCGGCCAAGACGACGCCTTTGCCTTGCGTGGATTCCAGCAGCTTAACGATCAGCGGGGCCGTGCCAACAAGGCTGATCAGGTTCGATGTGTCTTTGGGTGATGCCGCAAACGCAGTAGTCGGCATGCCGATTTTCTGCGCTGCAAGAACTTGGTGCGCGTGTAACTTGTCACGGCTTGCCGCGATGCCCGCGCTGCCGTTTACGCAATAGGTGCCAAGCGTTTCAAACTGACGCAAGACCGCCGTGCCATAGGACGTGACCGTGGCGCCAATGCGCGGGATTACAGCGTCATAGCGGGGCAGGCGTTTGCCATCATAGTGAATTTCCGGGGCCAGCGCATTGATCGCCATGTAACAGCGTGTGGTATCAATAACCTCAACCGTATGCCCGCGTTCTTCGCCTTCGTGGACCAGTCGTTTGGTTGAATAATTGTTGGGTTCGCGCGACAAAATAGCGACCCGTAGGGCGCGACGCGGGGTGACGGATTTGATGCGTTTGGCCGAATAGACGTCATAGCTGCGTTCTGGCAGCAAAAAGCGATCTGTTGGCTGCACAATCACGTCTTCGCGCAGCCCTTGACGACCCAGCAACATGCGCGATGCCATACCACCCCGATCCGTGAGGGTCACTTCGATCGGCCAGCTTTGATCGTTGCCGACATCCAGCCGCGTTTCGATCACGTAGCGCATTTCGGTTTCGCCGTTTGAGGACGTGACCTCGCGGCGATCAACCACGAGTGCAGAACAGGGGATTGTAAGGTCCTCGCGGCCCGGAACCGGATGAATGGCAAAACGCACCTTGGGTTTTGATGCCGGCCCAAAGGTTTCTATGTCAAAAGCGTGCAGCGCGGATGTGCGTGCGCCCGTATCCACCTTGGCCTTGATCGTGGGCAAGCCAAGGTCGGGCAGTCCAAGCCATTCTTCCCAGCCAAGTTTGATTTGCGTGTCATCGCCCATAACATGGTCCCTCTTTTCATTGTCCGCATCATGGGCCAAGAAGCACTGAATCGTAAGGGGGCAACATGCCAGATAGGTTTTCATTTGAACTGAACGCCACCGACGGAGCGGCGCGCACCGGTGTGATGCACACGCCGCGCGGCGATATACGCACGCCTGCGTTTATGCCAGTGGGCACCGCTGCGACAGTCAAAGCGATGAT
>CAYOSK010000173.1:0-4631 GCA_964406585.1 uncultured Octadecabacter sp.
TCTCGCCAAGAACGTGGTTGCGGCTGGCATGGCCGAGCGCTGCGTGATCCAGCTTTCTTATGCGATTGGGGTGGCCAAGCCACTCTCTATATATGCCGACACGTACGGGTCGGGGAAAGTGCATGAGAGCGAGATCGAGAAGGCCATTGATAGCGTGATGGATCTCACGCCGCGCGGCATTCGCGAGCATCTGGGCATGAACCGCCCGATCTATCAGCGCACGGCGGCCTATGGCCATTTTGGCCGCGCGCCTGATGCGGATGGTGGTTTTTCTTGGGAAAAGACCGATCTGGTCGATGCGCTCAAGGCCGCCGTTTAAGCGCAGTTAGCGGCGTGCGCTGCGCTCTCGCCGATAGAGCCAGAGCACCGTTGCACCGATCAGCACCAGCCAGATCACCCGTCCCCCATAGCGCGGGGCGGGCTGGCTGAGCGCGCCGCAAATCGCGGCATTGATCGCAATTCCTGCCAGCAGGATAAGGACAAAGATCTTCACCCGGCGCGGGGCAGGGGCGAAGGCAAGCCCGCCGAGTAGCGCCGCCAAGGCCAGCCCATAGGCCCAGCGATGCAGCGTCTCGATGGGTTTGAGATCATCGCGCGCCCCGAGCAGCCGGGCACTGGCAAAAGGCTCAGGGGCAAGCTGCCCGCTGGAGAGCACCGAGCCCAGTATATTGGGCGTGGGCAGCGTCTGGCGAATGCCAAACCGGTTCAGCTGCACCAGCGCATTTTGTATCATTGAGCCGATCACCTCGACCGGGCGATCGGCAAAAACCCGCAGCACGAACCGCATTTGATCCTGCGCAATCGCCTCTTGCATCGCTGCGGGCAGGTTGCGGAAAGAGGTGGCCTGCTCATGGGGGTCAAAGAGGATGCTGGCCATATCAAATGCGGGCGCGTTGGGCTGGGTCAGAAGCGTGTAAAGCGCACAGCTTGGCTCGCTTTGTGAGGGGCAGCGCTCGGTGAGATACTCAAACCCGGGCCCGTCAATGATCAGCCGCACGCTTACGAAAGGTTTGTAGATGGCTGTTTTGCCCTCGATCTCCTCGCTCAGTGTGCCAAAGGCCAACCGCTCGCCAAAGCCGATCAGCACCGCAAGGCACATCAGCGCCGGGGCCAGCCAGCGCCGGGCGCTGGTTTGCACTTTTGAGAGCATCGCCCCGATCAGCACCACCGGGATCAGCCCCACCGCGATGCCCAGATTTGAGATATGCATCAAGAGCGAGCCGGTGATCAGCGCGGTGACGAGCGCGCGCTCGCTCAGGCTCATCCGATCCGCCGCGACCCCCAGCACCGCCGCGCCAAGGATCAGCGTTGCGGCATAGATATCGGGCATCAAGAGCGCGGCATAAAAGGGCAGCGCGCCAATACAGGCGACGATAATGGGCAGCGCAATCGTGGCTCTGCTGGCGCGCGTGCCCACCCGATGGGCCAAAAGCTGCAACAGATAGGCAAGCGCGGCGCCCAGGACCAGAATCTGCAACAGGGCGGCGAGACTATAGCCCAAGGCCGCGCCGCTCCCGGTGAGCAGCAGCGCATAGAGAACCGAGCGATCTCCGCTGACAAGGTCGTCATCGCTTGGCCCCGCGCCGCGTTGGGTGCCAATCTCGGGCGCGCGCGCCTCGCTCAGATCAATCCCGAGCGCGCCAAAGGCGGCCTTGCCCTGCGCGATATACCCGCCGGTGTCATAGTAATAGAGAGGCCCTGCGCCATTGAGCGCCCAGACTGAACTGAGCGCGGCGAGGACGAGAAGGACCCAGAGCCCGGCCGTGAGGTGCTTATTCAACGGTGACCGATTTGGCGAGATTGCGCGGCTGATCGACATCCGTGCCTTTCTCAACCGCTGTGTGATAGGCGAGCAGCTGCGCTGCTGCGGCATAGAGGATCGGGGTCATGAAGGGGGGACAATCGGGCATGATGAGGGTCTTGAAGACCCCTTCACTGGCCGCTTTGGCCCCGGCTTGATCGGTGACCAACACGACCTTGCCCCCGCGCGCCATCACCTCTTGCATGTTGGAGACGGTCTTGTCGAAAAGATCATCTGAGGGGGCGAAGATAATCACCGGCACGTTCGCATCCACCAGCGCAATCGGCCCGTGTTTCAACTCGCCCGAGGCATAGCCCTCAGCATGGATATAGGAGATTTCCTTGAGCTTGAGCGCGCCTTCCAGCGCGATGGGATACATCGAGCCGCGCCCCAGAAACAGGATATCGCGCGCCGCGGCCAACTCGCGCGTGATATGGATAATGTCATCCTCGCCTTGGATCACTTGAGAGAGCAGATTGGGCGTTTTGACCATGTGATCGGCGAGGCTGGCCGCCTGATCTGCGCTCAGATGCCCGCGCTGGCGCCCGGCCTCGATGGCCAAAGCGGCGAGCACCATAAGCTGGCAGGTAAAGGCTTTGGTTGAGGCAACGCCGATTTCGGTGCCCGCCAGAATGGGCAGGGCCACCGCGCTTTCGCGCGCGATGGAGCTGTTTTCGACATTGACCACGGCGGTAATATTCGCCCCTTGCGCCGCGACATAGCGCAGCGCGGCCAGCGTGTCGGCGGTCTCCCCCGATTGAGAGACAAAGATCGCCCCCTCGCGCCCGCTCATGGGCGGGTTGCGATAGCGAAACTCGGAAGCCACATCGATCTCAACGGGAATGCGCGCAAGGCTCTCAAACCAGTATTTGGCCACATGCGCGGCATAATACGCGGTGCCGCACGCCACCAGCACCAGACGGTCCATGGCGGCAAAATCGGGCGCCCCTTCGGGGATGGTGACGCCAGTGCGCTCGGGCGTGAGGTAATGGGAGAGCGCATAGGCCAGCACGGTTGGCTGCTCATGGATCTCCTTATGCATGAAATGGCGGTGATTGCCCTTATCGACCAGCACCTGATCGGCCGCGATGGTGCGAATCTCCCGCTCGGCCGGATTGCCGCGCTTGTCATGGATGCGCGCCCCGCTTTTGGTCAGCACCGCCCAGTCGCCCTCTTCAAGGTAAGAGATGCGGTTGGTCATAGGCGCAAGGGCCAGCGCATCGGAGCCGACAAACATCTCCCCCTCGCCATAGCCGATGGCCAGCGGTGAGCCTTGGCGCGCGACAACCATCAGATCATCGAACCCCTCAAAGACAAAGCATAGCGCAAAGGCCCCTTCGAGCCGGGCCAGCGTTGCGGCGGCTGCATCCTCAGGGGCAAGCCCTTTGCGCAGGAAGGAGGCGCAGAGCTGAGCGATCACCTCGGTATCGGTTTGGGAGTCAAACGTGGCCCCTTCGCCGATCAGCTCATCGCGCAGGGCGCGGAAATTCTCGATAATCCCGTTATGCACGACGGCGACAGGGCCGGATGCATGGGGATGGGCATTGGCAACGGTTGGCGCGCCATGGGTGGCCCAGCGGGTATGGCCGATGCCCAGCCCGCCGGTGATTGGCTCTGCCTCCAGCACAGTGACCAACTCGGAGAGTTTGCCCACCGCGCGGCGGCGCGTCAGCGCGCCCTCATGGATCGTGGCAATGCCCGCGCTGTCATAGCCGCGATATTCCAGCCGCTTGAGCGCATGCATAATAAGAGGTGTTGCATCCCCCTCTTTCAAAACGCCGACAATACCACACATGGGCAGTTGTATCCCTATCGCTGACCCGCTTGAGCACTTGGGCCTATCTAGCCCGTCTGCGGTGGGTTTTGAAACCCGGGGCTGCAGGCAATTGATGGGTGTTACATCTGTGAAAGATGGCGCGATGGAGGCTTGGTTGGGATGAGTGCTGAGCGTGCCGGGTATTGCGCGGAATCAAGGGGCTTCAGCCCCGCCGCGCGGCGCCCTCCCTCCCGACCGGGAGGGCGCGTATTGAGATCGGTAAGTAGCGCAAACACGCCAGTATGTTGCTGGCATGTAAGCGCTATAGCCCAAGGGCCAGCGCGCCCACCCGAAGGAGGGCGCCGCGCGGCTCTCACCCATCAGATCGTCTGGTCGTAATCCCCGACTTCCGACTGGCGGCGGATGATTGCGTCAAGATCGGTGAAGATGGCTTTCATCGCATCCCGGCTCTCGGGGCTTTCGGTTACCACCACCAAATTCGGTGTGTTCGATGAGGCGCGCACCAGACCCCAGGCGCCATTGGCCAGCTGCACCCGTGCGCCGTTCACGGTGATGATCTTGTCGATGGCCTGACCGCCCAAGCTGCCGCCTGCTGCGGCATGCGCCTCCAAATCGGTGACGATGCGCGCGAGCACGTCGTATTTCTCGGTATCGGCGCAATAGGGGGAGAGGGTGGGCGAGGTATAGGCGATGGGCAGCGCATCCTTGAGATCGGCCAGCGATTTATCGGCGTTGCGATCCATCAGCTTCATCACCTCAACAGCAACCCGCATCCCGCAATCATAGCCCCGGCCAATGGGCTCAGCGAGGAAGTAATGGCCTGATTTCTCAAAGCCCGCCAGCGCGCCTGCGGCCTTGACCCGGCGTTTCATGTGGGAATGCCCGGTCTTCCAGTATTCCGACTTGGCCCCAGCGGCTTTCAGCACCGGATCAGAGGCGAAAAGCCCGGTCGATTTCACATCCGCGATAAACAGCGCGCCGGGATGTTGCGGAGCCCAATCGCGGGCCATGATGACCCCCATCTTATCGGCAAAAATCTCATCGCCCGTATTG
>CAYOSK010000174.1:0-4531 GCA_964406585.1 uncultured Octadecabacter sp.
GGCGGGAGACCGTCTCCAGGGTTCGAATCCCTGTCTGTCCGCCACCATCCCCTAAACTATTCAGCCGGAACGAAGCCTTCGATAAGGTGTTTCAGCCCGATACGTGCGCCGATGAACATAGATGCAAAGGCAAGCGGCGCGGAAAATGCAAGCAGGGAAAATGCGGACAGGCCTTGGCCGATGCTACACCCCAACGCGACAGCCGCGCCGACACCCATCATTGCGGCACCGAAAATCTGGCGGCGCAGTTCGCGGGGGTCTTCGCAGGCTTCCCAGCGGAAATGCCCTTTAATCAAACTGCCCGCAAAGGCCCCAAGCCAGACCCCGGCGACCGATCCGATCCCAAAGCTGAGTGTTTGGCCTGTGGAGGTCATTGAAAACAGAATGGTTTCGCCAAGAGGGGCCGCAAAGGTGTGCGCCACGACGGGGGTCGCGTCAAAACCATTTGCCGCAATCCAGCTGGTGAAAATCCATGCGCTGCATACTGCCATGCCCACGATCATCGCCCAAAAGACCGATTTTCGATCTGCTCTCATGCTGGCTGCGCTGAGCGCCAGCGCAATAAGACCAGCCCCAATGAATGTGCCAATTGCCCAGACCGGAGCGCCTGTGAAGCTGTTGATGAAATGTGCAATTCCTTGGGGTTCGGACGCAGCGCCCTGCGGCGGAAACAGCGCCATACGGATCCATGCGCCCGGCCCTGACAGGGTGCCATAGGCGGCTATGCCCATAACGACAACGATCACGAAAGACCGCAGGTCACCGCCCCCCAAACGGGCCAGCGCGCCAAACCCGCAGTTGCCAGCCATGGCCATACCATAGCCAAACAACAGGCTTCCCAGGATCACCGCAACGGGGGCGACACCTTGGTTCAAATAGAACGACTCGGTGGGGGTGACCCACCCTAACGCCAATGCGATGAAGGTTGTGAAAACGGCTGTTCCGATCGCTAAAATCCACATACGCAGGCGGGTATCGCTGCCGCCATATGTGTAGTCTTCGATGGCGCCCAGCGTGCAAAAGCGACCCAAACGTGCCGCAAGTCCAAGCAGTATTCCCCCAAAGGCCCCGGCAAGCGCGGCCATATTACCATCACCCCAAGCATCAAGCATGGTGCGTCCTCCCCATATGGCTAAGACCAAAGCGGCTTAAGTGGCTTTGCGATTTGGTCAGTTCGACTTGCAAAACAAGTCGTACACAACCGATATGATCCGCTTACAGCGATCATCCGTCAAGCTATAGTATATCGCCTTACCTTCGCGCCGAGGCTTCACAAGTCCCTCGAGGCGCAAACGACCCAGCTGTTGTGACACCGCGGCTTGACGTGCGGACAGCAAATCTTCGAGTTCAGCAACCGATTTTTCCCCCGACGCGAGGTGACATAAAATCATCAAACGCCCTTCATGCCCAATCGCCTTTAGGAAATTGGTGGCAAGGGTCGCGTTTTCCAGCATCTTATCGAGCTCTGGATCGCTAAGGCTGTCGTCAAATACGGGTAAAGACATTGGGTCGATCAGCTTTCGGTCGTCAGGCAGAAAAAAGTCGGCCCGTGGGATTAGCATACTAAGTATATTTCAGCTTTGATAGGCAGTTCTTGTTGCGCGTTTCTCATTCTATTGATTGGTATGCCTAGTCAGATGAGGTTTTGATTTCAAACGGAATGTTGTGTTCATCCAGCATCATACCCACCAATCCCCAGAAGAAATCTTCGCCCGGATAGCCTTCGATACGCATGGCTTCTGTTCCATCAATCAAAAGAACGAAAGTGGGCGTAAAATTGATGGATCTGGTAAGCGTGATGTCGTCGGGCAGGGGGCCTGTAATATCGACGCGGCGCAAAGGCGCGGCGGCACCTTCACCGGTTTTGCCATAGATCGGGCCGATCTGTTCATTCCATTGTGCGCAATACACACACCCCGGTTCTTCGGCCATCAGAAGCGCCGCTTCGGCGGTGGCGGACGTTGCTGCAACGGCAAAGGCGATTGCGACGAAAGGGCTGGTCAAATGCTTAAACATTCAATTATCGTAATATGAACTACTCGACGGTTCAAGAAAGCAGAACGATGCAAGAGATCACATTCTTTGGAGCAATTGTTGCGGGGCTACTGTCTTTTTTTACGCCCTGCATTCTTCCGATGGTGCCATTTTACCTGAGTTATATGGCCGGATTGTCCATGAATGAATTGCAGGGCGACGATGATTTCCCCCCCGGTGCGCAGCGTCGGTTGGTGTTTTCTGCCATAGCGTTCGCGTTCGGTGTCACCACAATCTTCGTGCTGCTCGGCATGGGGGCCACGGCAATTGGCGGTGTGTTCGGGGACTGGAAGGATGAATTGCGTTGGGTTGCTGCCGCTATCTTGATGTTGTTTGGCCTTCACTTTCTAGGCATCTTGCGCATCCCGTTTTTGTACCGCGAAGCGCGGATCGAAAGTAACGCGGCCCCATCTAACATTGTTGGCGCCTATGTGATGGGCCTCGCATTTGGTTTTGGCTGGACACCCTGCGTCGGGCCTGCATTGGCGTCTATCCTTATGATGGCAAGCGGGTTTGGAAACATCTGGGAAGGTGGCGCTCTTTTGGCGGTGTATGGGTTATCCATGACGTCGCCATTTATTATCGCCGCGCTTTTTGCACGCCCGTTCTTGGGCTGGGCGGCGCGCAATCGCAGATATTTAGGGGTCGTTGAAAAAGTGATGGGGGCAATGTTGATCCTGTTCGCCGTCCTGATCGCCACAAATTCAGTTAACTACATCGCAAACTGGTTAATCCAAACGTTCCCCAGTTTCACATCCATCGGCTAAAGGAGATTGACCAATGTTCCGCCCTATACTCGCTGCACTCGTTCTTGTTGCAACCCCGCTGTTCGCTGCTGAAGTGGGCGATGACGGATTGCACGAAGCGCCGTGGATCCAAGAAACATTCAAAGATCTGCGCGAAGACCTTGAAGAAGCCGAGGCCCAGGGCAAAACCTTGATGGTGATCATTGAACAACGCGGATGTATTTATTGCACAAAGATGTACGAAGATGTGTTTCCAGACCCCGAAATTACGGCCGCTTTGACCGACGAGTTCTTCGTCGTGCAGTTGAATATGTTCGGAGATGTCGAGGTTACGGATTTTGACGGAGAGACCATGTCTGAAAAAGATATGGTACAGCGTTGGAACGCGAATTTCACACCGATGATGATGTTTTTCCCACCAGAGGTCGCTGATGATGCGGCTGGGGACGACGCCGCGATCGTGACAATGCCCGGTGCGTTCGGAAAGTGGACTACGCTCAATTTGCTGAATTGGATCAGTCAGGATTTATATGAAGGGGATGAAACCTTTCAACGGTATCACGCACGCATTCTGCAAGAACGCGGAATCGTTGAATAAAATCCGATTTAAATTCTCACATTCAAATAGTTGATTTTGTTGTTGCGAGAATCTTATCGTGTGCGCTACGGTATACCGCAAGAGGAACGGACTCTGGGAGGGGCCCATGAAAAGACTGATTATTGCAACCGCGGTCGCGGGTGTCGCGACATTTGCAGCCGCGCAGACCGCACCTAACGACATCGCATTTGGTGACTACGGCCAGATCGAAGTGTCGCTATCTGGTCAGGCTGGCGATCCCGCAGCTGGATTGGAAATCATGGTCGCGCGCGGCAAGGGTAACTGTATTGCGTGCCACCAAGTGACGGCACTGGATGAATATCCTTTCCATGGTGAGGTTGGCCCATCGCTCGACTTCGTAGGAGAGCGTTGGACTGAGGCTGATTTGCGCGGCATCGTGGCGAACGCGAAAATGACGTTCCCTGAATCGGTTATGCCTGCATTTTACAAGACCGAAGGTTTCACACGACCCGGAGATGCCTACACAGGCAAGGCCGCCGAGGGCGAGCTTTCCCCAATTTTGACCGCACAAGAAATCGAAGATGTGGTCGCGTATTTGATGACATTGACTGAATAAAGTCAGCTTAGAAATAGCAGGAGAAATCATGAGCTTTACACGCAGAGAAACGCTCTTAATGGCGATGGGCACCGCAGTTGCGGCAGCCGTTCCCTTTAAAGCAATGGCGGATGTTGACGCCAGCATTCAGGCCTTTACGGGCGGCGCCGACGTTGGCGGTGACGGAATTACGCTGATCGCGCCAGAAATCGCTGAAAACGGCAACACAGTTCCAATCGAAGTCGATGCACCTGGTGCGGTTGCGATCATGGTTCTGGCGACAGGCAATCCAACGCCCGATGTTGGCACGTTCAAGTTCGGCGCACTTTCCGGCGCGCAGATGGCATCTACGCGAATTCGTCTTGCGGGGACACAAGATGTTGTCGCCATCGCACAGATGCCAGACGGCAGCTTCGTGCAGGCAAGCCAAGAAGTAAAAGTCACAATCGGCGGCTGCGGCGGCTAAAGGGAGCATAAGAAAATGGCAGATAACGTAACACCCCGTATCCGCGTTCCACGTGATGCCGCCGTTGGCGACACGATCACGATCAAGACGCTGATCTCTCACCCAATGGAATCCGGTCAGCGCAAAGACAG
>CAYOSK010000175.1:0-4496 GCA_964406585.1 uncultured Octadecabacter sp.
CCTTCAGACACGCCTTCGAGGCATTCAGCGCCCGTGGAACACAGCTGTGTGCCGATGAACAATTCGACTTCGATTGCGCCGTTGGAGGCGGATTCGACGTAGTTTTTGAACACGATCAGGCCGTCATAGTCTTCGTCGTTTTCGTTGGAGTTGGCTGTGGCGCGCAGGGTGATGGAGTGCCCATCTGCGTAAACGGGCGCGGCGGCCATGGTGTAGGCTGCGATCATACCAGCCGTTGCGAGATACTTCATCATTTTTAATCCTCCCAGATTGCTATGAAGTTCAGTTTGGTGGTCCAGGGCTTATGCAAGCCATGTAACCGGCGTCAGGCGGACATCCCAAGAAATCCGCGAGATAGGGAACCGTCATGCTGATTTGAGGGAAGAACGTTATCAGGAATATGACAACGACTTCGACAGCCAGAAACGGCAGAATTGCGCGTGATATCGTTTCAACCTTTTCCTTGCTGACCGTCGAGGCGACGAACAGAACAAGGCCCATGGGCGGCGTGGCGAGCCCGACGGTCAGGTTGACAGACATAATGATAGCAAAATGGACAGGGTGTACGCCAATGTCCACGAAGATGGGGCCAAGGATCGGCCCGAGGATGATGATCGCGGGGCCTGCGTCCAGAAACATGCCGACGATAAACAATAAGATGTTGATCAAGAACAGCAAGATCAGCGGGTTTTCGGACAGCCCAAGGATCAGGTCGGCCATTGTTGTCGCCGCACCGGATGTGGCGACAATTGTTTTGAACGCCACGGCCGCACCGACCAGCAACAACACCGCGGCCGAGGCAAGGGCGGAGCGTTGCAGCACGTCAAAGAAATCCGCCCATGTCAGGGACTTCAGAACAAAAACGCTGACCAGCAGGGCATAGGCCACGGCAATGGTAGAGGCTTCGGTTGGGGTCATCACGCCGATCAGGATGCCACCCAGAATGATGATAGGGGTTTGCAGTGGCGCGACGGCCTTTTTGCAGACCACGCGGAAATCGGATGACACTTGGCGGCGCATCCACATCAGGAACATATGTGCAAGGATCAGCAGGATCAACAGCGTGCCCCATAGCATCACGCCTTGGGGTTTGGGGACGCCTGCGATGGCGCTGCCGCCGCGAAAGACGGCCCAGAACAGACCCATGAAATTAATGCGCAGCAGGATAAACGACAGCCAGCTTTCGACGCCTGTGATCGTTTGGCCCTTGGTGACGATGCGTTCGGCTTTGGGCAGATCATAGCGATCCGCCATCAGACGCACCATGATCATCAGGCCAATACCCACCAGAATGCCGGGCACGATGCCCGCCAAAAATAGGGCGGCCACGCTTTCGCCCATAACGTAGGCATAGATAATCATAATCCCGCTGGGCGGGATGATCGGGCCGATCACCGAACTGGCGGCTGTGATGGCGGCGGCGAATTTACGGGTATAGCCGTTCTTTTCCATCGCGGGGATCAGGGTGGACCCCAGCGCAGAGGTGTCCGCCACGGCGGACCCTGAAAGCCCAGCAAACAGGATCGAGCTAAGGATATTGACCTGCGCCAGACCCCCGCGCAGATGGCCCATGAAGGCTTGGGAAAATTCGACCAGTCGGGTGGTGATCCCGCCGCGGTTCATCACTTCGCCCGCGAGCATGAAGAACGGCAGCGCCATCAGCGGGAAGCTGTCGATGCCCGTGTAGACATTGCGATACAGGATCGCGAGGTCGCGTTCGTTGCCCGTCGCCCATGTCATGAACCCCGGCGCAAACAGCAGCGCGAACACAACGGGGGTGCCGATCATCAAGATGACAAGAAAGAGGGGAAGGAACCAGATCAGCATTATGACGCCCCTCCAACATCCGTATCGCCCAAATCGGCGAGGCCGTGATCAACCCCAACCAGTTTAAGGCTTTGGCGCAGGATCAGTTCGACACAGGTCAGGATGAGCAGGTTCACCCCGACCCAAAGGGCAATGTATTGGTAGTAGTTTGAAAATTTCGATTTGCATTTGCCGATTTCAATGTCGAACGGCCAGCGCAGGGTCGACGAACAGCCACGCCCGGACAGGCTGTCGACGTGGTTGTTCAGGCCCTTGTCCCACATGACCAACAGAACGGCGAAAGACATCACCAACAATGACAACGTAAGCAGGGCGGACAAGGTTTGGCCAAGGGCCCGTTCGGCCATATCAATCGCCACAAAGCCGCCTTGGCGATAGGCCAGCGGCGCCATGAGGCCGACCATCCACAACATGCCGAACCGCGCGGCTTCTTCTGTCCAGTTCGGGGCGTCGTTCAGGGCGTAGCGCATGAAGACCTGCAACAGGATGAAGCAAACCATCAAAATAAGCGCGCCAATAGAAATGACCTTGCCGATTTTATGAAGTGTGGCGTTGATCGACGCGTGGGCGCGCACGGCAGGCACAGCCCAAAGCGCGCACAACATCCAAAACACAACGACCAATCCGGTAAACACAAACCAATCATCGCCTCTACCATCCATCCCAAGGGCTGTCGCAAAGGCGACACGGCGGTCTTCGAACGCGCCGACATACAGCAGGGCTGCATAGGCGAGTGTGATGATCAATGTTGTAAGTCGTCCTCCCAACGGCTTACCCTCCTTCATTGGCATTTAGCCATTTTTTCAACGCTGTATGGCGCGTTCTTATCATTAACTGTTAAGCGTGACGAACCGTCCTCCTTGGAACATCAGCGGTGTACCTTCGCGGGTTGATGCGCCTGTGACGCGGCCCACAATTATCGTGTGATCACCTGCGTCATGTTCGGCGTCCAGCGTGCATTCGAACCGCGCAAGGCAGCCACGAATGTGGGGCACATCTTGCGCGCCCGTGACCCAATCGAAGCCGTCAAAGGCGGATTTGTTTTTAACAAAGCTGTTGCACAGATCTTGTTGATCCGCATCCAACACATGGATTGCGAAATGCGGCGCACCCGTGAAGTATTTGAAACGATTGGCAGATTTCGCAGGAGACCACAGCACAAGCGGCGGGTCCAGTGATACGGATGCAAAGCTGTTTGCGATGATCCCGATGGGGCCGTCAGGTGATGGCACGGTGATCAACGTCACACCCGTCGCAAAGCTGCCAAGGGCCGTGCGAAACGCGCGTGGATCGGTGATGGGATCAAAGGCGTTCACGCTAGGCGACCTCGTGGCCGAGTGCGGCTTCGTAGAGTTTGAACCATGTTGGGCGGTCCATTTTCACCTTAAGGGAGTCCGAGAACCCTTTGATACGATTAAGATTGTTTGTTCCCATAACGGGCATGATTTTGGCGGGGTGCGCCAACAACCACGCCACAGCGACCGCCGAGCGATCCACAGAATTGGCGTTCGCGACGTCGTCCATCACAGCCGTAAGCGGGGTTTGGTCTGTCATCAATGCGCCGCCACCCAAGGGGGACCATGCCATTGGCGCGATACCGCGTTCTTGAAGGTACGCCAGATCGCCGTTTGTGAAGGCCTCATGAGCGGTCAGGGACATTTCGATTTGGTTGGTCACCAGTTTTGCGGACATCGCTGATTGCAGCAGCGTCCAGTCATGCAGTTTGAAATTCGATACGCCCACGGTGCGCACTTTGCCTGATGCGATGACCTCGTCCAGTGCGGCGCCGGTTTCATGGGGGTCCATCAAGGGATCGGGGCGGTGGATCAGCAAAACGTCGATCTTATCGATGCCCATTAGGCGCAGGGAATGATCCACCGACGCAAGGATATGCGCGCGGCTGGTGTCATAGTATTTGCCGCCCACATCGCTGTAGCGGCCCGCCGGAACAAGGATATCGCATTTGGTGACGACTTCGATCTTGTCCTTGATGTCTTGGGTAAGGCCCGCGCCCATAATTTCTTCGGCCATGTAGCCGCCATAAATGTCGGCTTGGTCCATCGTGGTAATGCCTTGTTCGATGCAGGCTTCCATTTTGGCCTGAACGGTTTTGGGCGATGTGTCGTCAACGTCGCCAAGGCGCCACATGCCATAGACAATGCGCGAAAGGGATAGATCAGGGGTGAGGGTGACGCGTTCCATTAGATGCGAGGTCCATTTCCGAGAGGGGTGTTAGGTGTTTGTGTCGGTACCCTGCCGTAAGCGTGCGGCAGTGAACAGGTTTTTAGGTCGGGCATGACCAATTTTCCGAAGTGTTTTGCCTCGTCGATGTGCGGATAACCCGAGAAAATAAAGCTACGGATGCCCATTTTGCGGTAGGTTTCGATTTTTGACAGCACTTGGTCTGCCGATCCGACAAGGGCCGCGCCGCACCCGGATCGTGCGCGGCCGACGCCTGTCCACAGGTTGGGTTCAACGTAGCCGAATTTGTCGGCCAATTCGCGTGCTTTGGCTTGGTGGGCGACGCCGAGTGATATGGAATCGTGGGCCCGGTCGCGGATCAGTTTGCCGTATTCATCATCCAGTTTGCTGACAAGATGATCCGCGTATTCACGTGCTTCTGCTTCGGTGTCACGCACGATCATGTGGACGCGCAGCCCGTAATCCAG
>CAYOSK010000176.1:0-4478 GCA_964406585.1 uncultured Octadecabacter sp.
GGAATTGCCAAGCTACCGTGGTGACATCATCAACGAACTTGATTTCACACCGGCTGCGCGCATCCCGAATCCGGAAAAGATGTTGCAGGCCTACACACAGGCGGCGGGGACATTGAACCTTTTGCGTGCCTTTTCGACAGGTGGTTATGCCGATGTGCATCAGGTGCACGGCTGGACGCTGGGCTTTACCGGCGCACCTGAGGCGGAAAAATACCGCGCTATGGCTGAACGGATTGGCGACACCCTTGATTTCATGAAGGCGGCGGGCCTGTCATCTGACAGCAATCACGAACTTGAGACCGTGGATTTCTACACATCGCATGAAGCATTGTTGCTCGAATACGAAGAGGCCCTAACACGGGTCGATTCCACGTCGGGCAAATGGCTTGCTGGGTCAGGTCACATGATCTGGATCGGCGATCGCACGCGTCAGCCTGATGGTGCGCACGTAGAATTCTGTAGCGGCGTTCAAAACCCGATTGGTCTGAAATGCGGCCCAACAATGACATCTGGCCACCTGAAGGCGCTGATGGCAAAACTGAACCCGCACAACGAAGCCGGGCGTTTAACGCTGATTGCCCGGTTCGGCGCAGGGACTGTGGCTGAACATCTTCCGCGTCTGATTAAGGCCGTAGAAGAAGAAGGCGCAAATGTTGTCTGGACCTGCGATCCGATGCACGGCAACACGATCAAATCGTCAACAGGGTACAAAACACGCCCGTTTGATTCTGTGCTGCGTGAAGTGCGTGAATTCTTTGGGGTTCACAACGCCGAAGGCACGATCCCCGGCGGTGTGCATTTCGAAATGACCGGATCGGACGTCACAGAATGCACGGGCGGTGTTCGCGCGGTGACCGACGAAGATTTGTCGGCGCGCTATCACACCGCATGTGACCCACGCTTGAATGCGTCGCAGTCTTTGGAACTGGCATTTCTGGTTGCCGAAGAACTCTCTGCGCGGCGCGCCAACGTTCAGGCAGCGCAATCTGCCTGATTCCGTTAAGAGTTGGACACAACAAGGCGGAGGGCAGGTTTGTCCCCCGCCTTTTTTGTTAGGTTCGCGCGCAAACTTGGCCGGGTCGCGGCAGCAGGTGTTGTATCCGCAACCGGTGCCGTTTCAACAGACCGCAAGCTGACAATGGGAACAATTCGCGGCGCTGATGACGTTGACAGCGCAAATCGGCGTCCACCGATCCCGCGACGTCCGCTCATGACCAACATCCCAAGAAGACGGCTGATCCGGCCGTGATCATCCCGCATTGGCAGCAACAGGATTTTACCCTGCAACGGGGGCTGACCAACCGCGCGCGGGCCTTCAACCGCCAATTCAACAATTGCGGGGGTGTTAAATGCGTCTTCAAGGTAGTTGGCGATGTCCACGCGCGCATCGGGTAAAAACGCCGCCGTGAGCGGCAAACCACGTGGTTCAACACCCAGCAATTTGGCCACGCCGCGTCCAGCAACCCGGATCCGGGCCACGCCGGGTGCGACGCGCTCTAAAACAAAGCTGTCTTCAAGCAATCCCGCCATATTTACGGGGTCGATGTCTTTGCGATGCGGAACGCCGCGTGTCCGGGGCAGGGATAACCAATAGCGTTCCAGCTCTGCGCAGGCGGTTGGATTCGTCATCAGGACGTCCTCGGCAGTTGACACATCACCGGAGCGCAATTTGTAAGGATCAAAAGTAAAGCTCATGGTGGTGCCCTTCATGTTTTGTTTAGTTTGTAGTTGGGTCATTTGCCCCGCAGACATGTTTTGCCACAATCGCGCCACAAATTCTCTAAACAAAATCCTAATAGGTTAACGCAACCTGAGCGCAGGGCCGTTTTGGAACGGCTGAATTTCGACCAACCCTTGCCCCGACTTAGGCTTTGGCTTTAGGTGCAAAGAGATAGTGCAATAGGGGGTGGCTATGATCCGATCCATGACAGCGTTTGCCGCTCGGCAAGGACATGCCGACAATACGCAAACAACCGCCGGTTGGACGTGGGAACTGCGTAGTGTCAATGGACGTGGTTTGGATGTGAAGCTGCGCTTGCCAGACTCTATTGACGGTTTGGAACGCCACATTCGCACAGCCATCGGAAAGGTTGCAACACGCGGCAACATCACAGTTGGCTTGCGGTTGCAGCGCGATCAACCCGATGGAGATCTGCAAATTGATTCCGCTCGGCTTGATCTGGTCCTTGACGCACTTGATGCGGTTCAAGACCGCGCTTTTGACAAAGGCGTCACGCTGGGTCAGCCCACGGCGGCGGATGTTTTGGCGACGCGCGGCGTTCTGATCAATGCACCGATGGCGGATACCGCAAGCCTTTTGGCCCCGCTATGTGCTGATTTTGATATCGCTCTTCGCGCCTTTATGGACATGCGCGAAGCCGAAGGGGCATCTTTGCAGGCCATTCTTGATGGACAAGTTCGCGACATCGAAAACCTGTGCGCACAGGCCGTTGCAGCGGCCGCGAACCGCACAATGACCGTCAAAACCCAAATGCAGGATGCCTTGGCGCGCGTCATGGATACAGCAACGCTTGATCCTGATCGTGTGGCACAAGAATTGGCCCTGATCGCTGTTAAATCAGACATCACCGAAGAACTGGACCGCCTTGGCGCGCATGTCGCCGCCGCGCGCGATCTGCTGTCCGGGGGCGGCGCAATCGGGCGCAAGTTCGATTTTCTCACACAGGAATTCAACCGAGAGGCAAACACCCTGTGTTCAAAGGCACAGGACGTCACGCTGACGCAAATCGGGCTTGCCCTTAAGGCGGTGATCGACCAGATGCGCGAACAAGTACAAAACGTGGAGTAGCCGAGATGGACCGTCGTGGCCTTTTGATTATATTGTCATCGCCAAGCGGTGCGGGAAAATCGTTTCATTCCAAAATCTTGCGCAAATGGGACCCGAGCATTCGGTTTTCGGTGTCCGCCACAACGCGCGCGCCACGTGTTGGTGAAGAAGACGGCGTTGACTACCATTTCGTCACTAAGAAAGAATTTCGCGACATGGTCGCCGAAGGTGAAATGCTGGAACATGCCGAAGTATTTGACAATTTGTATGGGTCGCCCAAGTCGCCTGTTAAGGCCGCGATGGGATCTGGCGCAGACACTTTGTTTGATATCGATTGGCAAGGTGGCCAGCAAATCCGCAATTCATCCCTTGGCAATGATGTTGTGTCGATCTTTCTGCTCCCGCCCAGCATGGCCGTGCTGGAACAGCGGTTGCGCTCACGTGGGCAAGACAGCGACGCGGTGATAGAAGGGCGGATGGCGAAGTCTTTGGACGAGGTCAGCCATTGGGCCGAATACGATTATGTGCTTGTCAACGATGATCCTGACACCTGCGCCAATGATCTTATGGCGATTCTGACCGCAGAGCGGCGCCGGCGCGAACGACAGGTCAGCCTGAATGATTTCGTGCGCACATTGCAGGACGAATATGAAGGAGACGCTGATGTTGTATGATCTTGGCGGCCACAGCCCCGCCATCGATGCAGAGGCTTGGATTGCACCGGGATGTCATCTTATCGGCAAAGTCACCGTAATGGCCCGCGCGTCTGTCTGGTTTGGCACCACGATCCGTGGGGACAATGAACACATCACTGTGGGCCTCGGCAGCAATGTTCAGGAAAACTGCGTGCTGCACACAGATATGGGGTTTCCCCTTACGATTGGGGAAAACTGTACGATTGGCCATAAGGCCATGCTGCACGGCTGCACCATTGGGGACAATTCCCTGATTGGCATGGGCGCAACGGTCTTGAACGGCGCGGTCATAGGTAAGAATTGCCTGATCGGGGCAGGGGCGCTGATCACTGAAAACAAAGTTATTCCGGATGGATCGCTTGTCATGGGAATCGGTAAGATAGTGCGCGATATGGACGATGCAGGGATCAAAGGGCTCACTGCATCCGCCCTGCAGTATCAAGAAAACGCGGCCCGCTATCGCGATGGTTTGAGAGAAATAGAATGACCCAAACACCCAAATCCCTTGCACGGCGCCCGGCCTGGCCGTCATCTGTATCCCGCCCCGTGGCAACACCTTTGCAACCCACTGTGGTCTATTCGTCGCCGGACCCATCTGCCTTGGATCAACAATACGCCGATGGCAGCGGATTCACCTATGCGCGCGAAGGCCATCCCAACGCGACCGTCTTGGCGCAAAAGATAGACGCGCTCGAAGGGGTCACAGGCGGCATCGTAAACGGATCTGGTATGGCCGCCATTTCGGCAGTCATGTTGGGTATTTTGAAAGCGGGCGATCATGTGATCGGCGCGGATCAACTGTATGGGCGGACCCTGCGGTTGATGACACAAGACTTGCCACGGTTTGGTGTGGAAACGACATTGGCCGACCCGACAGACGCTGCATCCTTCGCAGCGGCGATCAAACCGAACACTAAATTGATCGTCGTTGAAGTTGTGTCAAACCCCACCATTCGCATTGCTGATATGGACGGCATTACAAAGCTGGCAAACGA
>CAYOSK010000177.1:0-4430 GCA_964406585.1 uncultured Octadecabacter sp.
TCAACATCGCCTTCTTGGGCTTTGACATTCAAATCTACACAGTATTTGGCCAGTGCGCTTTCGTCTTTGCCGGAGTCAGGTGCGGCTTCGGCGTCTTCATCGACGGAGGGGGAGCCTGTGACAGGGCGCGCTTCGCCAAAAGCGGGGTCTTTGGCGACGCCGTGTGCGATGAAATTCACAGCGTCATAGCGGGTCATGTCCTGATCTTGCAGGAAATAGGCCGCGTTGCTTTCGCGTTCTGCAAAAATTGCCACCAGCACATTGGCGCCGGTGACTTCGGTCCGGCCAGAGGATTGCACATGGATGGCAGCGCGCTGGATCACCCGTTGGAAGGCGGCTGTGGGCACGGCTTCTGATCCGTCGGCTTCGGTGATCAGCGTTGAGAGATCGTCTTCGATGAAATCGTCCAGCGTCTTGCGCAGTTCATCCAGATCAACAGAACAGGCTTTCATAACGCGGGCCGCGTCAGGTTCATCGATCAGTGCAAGCAAAAGATGCTCAAGCGTGGCAAGTTCGTGTTTGCGCGCATTGGCCAAGGCCAGTGCCGCGTGGATGGACTGCTCAAGCGTGGTCGAGAATGATGGCACCTTGCGTGCTCCTCTTGATCGGGGGTCTTCGGGCGGTATTTCCTCGCCGAACACCGTGGCCTCTTGATGTTAAGTTTTGGCTTATTCTGCCCAGCTTCAAGGAAAAAATGGCCACGTTATTGTGACACTGCCTTGTGTGAGGCGATATTAAGCCTTTTTTATAGGCGTTTGAGTGAATATCTAGCGGGTCAGAAAATATCCCGCCGCTTGCGGATTTCGGTAAAGACATCGACCGGATCTTGCCCTGACATGCCTATGCTGGATTGAAGCGCCGAAATATCAGCGCGCAGAAACGGGTTTGTGCGTTTTTCAACGCCGAGATCGGACGGGACAGTTGGCAGCCCCTGCGCACGTGCTTTGGAGATTGCGCTGATTCTAGACATAAGCTGATCGTTGCTGGGTTCAATGGTTTGCGCAAAGCCTGCATTCGTTTGTGTATATTCATGTCCTGAACAGACGCGCGTGTCGTCAGGCAAGGCGCGCAATTTCAGCAAGGATTGCCACATTTGCGCAGGCGTGCCTTCGAACAGACGACCGCATCCAAGTGCCATCAAACTGTCTGCGGTAAAGACGATCCCGGACGTTGGGAAATGAACGGCAATGTGGCCGTTCGTATGGCCCGACACATCAAACACATGGGCCGCTTCGCCGCAGATTGTTAACGTATCCCCGTTAGCGACCGCTGCGTCGAGGGGGGGCAGGCGGTGTGCGTCGGCCTGTCCACCGATGACCCGGGGCGTGGCGGACAAGGCTGCCAACAGTGCGCCAAGGCCGCCCACGTGGTCATCATGGTGATGGGTGAGCAAAACATCCGTCAGCGTCCAGCCTTGCGCCTTCAGTGTGGTCAAAATCGGTGCTGCTTCGGGGACATCCACCAATAACGTTTCGCCCGTATCGGCGTTGTGCAGCAGAAAGGCGTAATTGTCCGACAGGCAGGGGATCGTTATCAGTTCAAGAGGCATGGCGTTACAGTCTTGTATTGTTATTGTGGTCCTATGTTTGCCCAAACGGGATGGCACTGCAATGCATCTTGATGTGCATGACTTGCGCGAATTTTATTACCGAAGCCCGCTCGGGCGTGCGGCGCAAAAGGTGATCCGCACGGAATTGGAGCGATTGTGGCCTGAGGCAAAGGGGCAAACCGTAGCAGGATTTGGGTTTGCGGTGCCCCTGCTACGCCCGTTTTTGCAAGAGTCTCGTCGCGTGATTGCCCTGATGCCCGGACCGCAGGGGGTGATGCCGTGGCCTGCGGGCCAACGCAACGTGAGTGTCTTATGCGAAGATACGTTGTGGCCACTGGGGCAGGGATCCGTGGATCGCTTGGTTGTGTTACACGGTTTGGAAACATCAGATCATCCCATGGCTTTGCTGGATGAATGTTGGCGTGTCCTTGCGCCCGAAGGCAAGGCGGTGTTCATCGTGCCAAACCGGGCAGGGTTGTGGTCGCGCAGTGATGCCACGCCATTCGGTTTTGGTCGCCCCTATTCGATGGGGCAGCTTGAAGGACAGTTGCGCGCCACTGGCTTGATCCCGACGAAAACACTTTCGACGCTGTATCAGCCCCCGTCGAGCCGCACAATTTGGCGGCGTTTTGCCGGAGCGATGGAAAGCGCCGGGCGCCACCTGCCTGTGTTCGCGGCCGGTGGGGTATTGATTGTTGAAGTCACCAAACAAGTGCCGCAGCCCAAGCGCCCGGGCCTTGCCGCAGCGATCCGTCCGCTGCGCGTCCTCGAAGGAATGGGCGGGCCAGTCGTGAAGCCTATTTAGGCGTTTACAGGTGGAACGGGAGGCACGACCGGTGGAACGGGGTTCACTGCTGTGATCGGGTCATTTATTACCGTGATCGCGCGGTTTGCGGCGATATCGGCCAGATCAAATGTGGTATCCCATGTTTCCAGGATCTCCCCGACGTTTCCAGCTTGGCCTTCGCTACCAAGGAAGACAGTCCCAAGCCCGACGCCGCCAAACTGCGTTATAATGACATCGCCGTCAAAGTCAGGCGTTTGCATCGCCGCAACGATGTCCTCTGTTAGCACGGTATCTGGCACCAGATAAAAGCCCGCAAACGTATCTGATTGAGCAGACGCGTCACCCCCGGCGGGTGTTGAAATTGCAAATCCGTTCACCTGGACCAGTTGGCCCTGGATCGTTGGATCAATTTCAAACGTCAAACTGTCGAGCGGCCCAAGATCTAATGTTGGGCCGACAATGACATCAGCGGCTGCTGCAGTCGCGTTCGCAGTTTGGATAGCCAGAACCGTTTCAGGGCGCACAACCATAGTTACACTGTCCGCACCCTGATCATCTGCGGGAACCCGTTCGAACACCGTTGCTGCGTCAACATCTTGGAAAAGACCCAAGCTAACAGTGTCATCGCCCGTTCCAAGATCGACGGTGAATTCCTCGTCAGATGAAGAATCGATGATCACGACGTCGTTGGTATCGGTTGCCGTCAGTCGGGCCGGTTCACCCGCGATCGGGTCATCCAGCATCACTTCGCTCGCCGCGCCGCCATCGGTTGCGATGGTCCCTAGCGGTGCGGGCTCAACAACGGGCGGGTCAACTGGCTCAACCGGTGTTGGCAGCACAAACACCTGTTCCGTCGCGATATCACGATTCACCAACACGGTAGGATCGGTATTGATCGCGCCAGTTACATCAGATGTTGGATTGCCAGCGGCATCCGTTCCGGTGACAGTGGTTTCTGACCCCAAATCAAGTTCAACGAGAACTTGTGTTGCTTCGACGAAAACAACATTGCCCGCGACCTCGGATGCGGCTGTATCGACCGTAAGCGTGTCAGACTGGCTGAGCACATATATAAGGGTTTCGGAGTCTATTGTTGTGGTCGCGTCGGGTGTGTCCGTGTTCTGGAACCGCACTTCGTGCAGGAATCCAGTGGCGGCATCTTCGATGTCGATGGCCAAGGCATCATCTGTGCCGGACATGTCAACGGTGCCACCTGACAAATCATCATTGCTTAGGGCGGCCGACGTGAGGGTTAGGTTCAGCTGATCGGTCCCTTCGCCCGGATCCACCGATGCGCCAAAGCCGAACGAAATGGTGTCATCCCCGTCTAGTGTGTTGATCTGCAATGGCACGGATGCTTCGTTCGGCGCGACCACGGTATCGTTTGTCGCGGTCCCTTCGACGGTCGCGGTTTGCCCAACGACAGCGTCAGCCGGATCAAATTCAACGACAGTTTCGACGCCAGCACCATCCGTTACGGTGACAGTCGTAATATCGGGGGTGTCCGTATCCTCGTCCGTCGTTGGATCATCGCCCGATGTGTCCAACATCGGAACTAAGGCCAATAGGCCGAACGCAAGAAATGGAAGAAGACCAACAGCGAGCATAACAATACCTTAAGGTTAATAACAGTTATCCACAGCTATCTTATTCGACGTCGCGGACATATCCTAAAAATGGAAACGGTGTGTTTTGTTATTTGTTGCAATCGGCCGTCAGCCCCAACGCGTTTGCGCTGAACACGCGACCAACCACGGCTGCTGAACCATCCAAAGAATCGCCAGGCCAAGCTGCAAATTGCTGCAAAGGCACAACAAAGCGTGTCGCAGAGTGGTGCAAAGCGTCGCAGTTGGATCGCCAGATCGCGCGACATCCCATATTTGTTGGATAAAATAGCTTAACAAATTGCTTCGCTAGGCGGTTGCCCCGTGCGAAACCCTCTGCTACATCCCCCCTGATTTTGCCGCCTCGCGTTAACGTGAGGCTTAAATGCAGCGCCCTACCAAGGTCCGGCCCGCCGGACGAAATAGGGCTAAGACATCGGAAGGGTGGACGTGTCCGAACCAGCTTCGATTTCCTCCGGCATCGCCGCGC
>CAYOSK010000178.1:0-4427 GCA_964406585.1 uncultured Octadecabacter sp.
TTCGCCCTTTATCTGATCCGAGATGCCGTTGATCAGGCCAACGTAGCCCCAAAAGACACCCGATTGCATGCAGGCCACGGTGTTGGTTCCAATCACCGCCTGCGGTTTCGTTATATCAACATGAGGCAACGCCGCCGCCGCCTGGTGCAGCGCCTCAAGGCTAAGGTTTACCCCCGGCGCAATTGCACCGCCTACGTATGCGCCGTCCTGTGCGACCACGTCAAAGGTCGTCGCGGTGCCAAAATCCACGACGATCAAATCCCCGCCATGACGATCAAAGGCGCCCGCAGTGTTCACCAATCGATCCGGCCCAACCTGCGTGCCTTCGTCCACCCGTGGTTCGACAGGCAACAAACAACCTGCCTTCGTCACCACATAGGGGCGTGTGCCAAAATACCGGTCCGCCATTACGCGCAAATTAAACACGACACGCGGCACTGTGGATGAAATGATCACCTCGTCGACGTGGGCATCCAACTTGTGATGCTGCATCAAGGTCGACCACCAGACAAAATACTGATCAGCCGTGCGCTGCCATTCGGTTGATGTGCGGAAGGTACACAGAAAATCATTTCCGTCCCAAAGGGCGAAAACGGTGTTTGTATTCCCACAGTCAATGCAAAGAAGCATGTCGAACCTTCAAAAAAACACGTCGGCTGCTGCGATCCGGCGCAGGCCTTTCGCGGTGTTAAGCACCAGATAGCCGCTTTCGTCCACAGTATCAAAGCGTCCTGTGATGACTTCGGCGGGAAGACGTGCGGTAATTGTCTCACCCAGCTTGGCGGCACGGGCCAGCCATGCAGAACGGATCGGCGCAAAACCCTGGATGCGAAACTGTTCATCCCAATTGGCAAACGCGGGTGCCAAATGTCGCAAAAACGCATCGGGCGCAATGTCTTCGCCACTTTCGCCTTTTACGGACACGGGATAAGCTGCGCCATCTTCAACCTGTGTCATTGCGGGGGCGGCAATCAAGTTTACGCCAATCCCCACAGCCACGCCCCACATTTTCCCGGAGACAGAAAGCGCTTCAAGCAGGATGCCCGCGACCTTGCCCTGGTTGAGAAGCACATCGTTGGGCCATTTCAGCGCCAGTGTGGGACCTTCGCCCATGACCGCCCTCAAAGCATCATAAAGCGCGAGCGCGGCAACAAAGCTGCGCATCGACGACGCCTGAACATCTTGGGACGCGAGTGTGATCGTGCCGTAAAAGTTTCCCTCTGGTGCGATCCAAGGACGCCCGCGGCGACCATGCGCACCCGTTTGTACGGATGCCGTGAACCACGTTGGCATGCCCTGCAAAGGCCCCACCTTGCGTGCCTTATCCATGGTGGACGAGACCTGCTGGAAAGGGATATGACCGACGCCCGCCGGCCAGTCCGGCAGGTTAATTGACAAGGGCGATTGACGCTGCTTTCGCCAAAGGTTCGATGCCAAACAGGTTTACGACCCCGATGACCATCACAGCGGCAGACGCCACCAAGAACCCCCAGAGAACAGGCGACGCGGATCGATCCAGGTGTTCGTCTTGTTCAGACCCGAAATACATGAAGAACACGATACGCAGATAATAGAACGCACCAATCACAGACGCCACAACACCAGCAACCGCAAGCCAAGCTAGGCCAGCCTCATAGGCGGCTTGCAGGACGTAGAATTTCCCAAAAAAGCCAAGCATGGGCGGCACGCCAGCAAGACTGAACAGCAACACCAACATCGCCAAAGCTTTTAGTGGTTCGCGTTTTGAATACATCTGCAAACACGCGATGTCGGTGACCGGCATGCCGTCTTTTTCCATCGATAAGATGAAAGCGAATGTGCCGATATTCATCGCAACGTAGATCGCAAGGTACACGAGCATCGCTTGTACACCAAAGGCTGTTCCAGCCGCCAAACCCATTAACGCAAACCCCATATGCGCAATTGATGAATAGGCCATCAGTCGTTTGATGTCCTTTTGACCGATCGCCGCAATTGCGCCAAGGAACATGGACACAACCGACAAGAACGCAATGATCTGCTGCCAGTCCGAAACGGAATTTCCGAACGCATCATGAACAACCCGTGCAAACAACGCCATCGCCGCGATTTTGGGTGCGGTTGCAAAGAACGCAGTCACAGGTGTGGGCGATCCTTCATAAACATCTGGCGTCCACATGTGGAACGGCGCGGCGGACACCTTGAACGCGAAACCCGCACTCAGGAAAACCAAACCAAATAGAAGCCCAAGGGACACGTCGCTTTGTGTCGCGTCGATAATGCCCGCAAATTGCGTGGTCCCTGCAAAGCCGTACGTCAGGGATGCACCATACAGCAATAGACCCGATGACAACGCCCCAAGGACGAAATACTTTAGGCCGGCTTCGGTCGATTTCACGCTATCGCGCCGCAGTGACGCGACCACGTAAAGTGCCAAAGACTGAAGTTCGAGCCCCATATAAAGCGACATCAAATCCCCGGCCGACACCATCATCATCATCCCCACAACAGCCAGTGCGATCAGGAGAGGGTATTCAAAGCGCAGCAAATCGCGTTTGGCCATGTAATCATGGCTCATCAACAGGACGGCGGCGGCGGACAGCAAAATCGCGACCTTTGCAAAACGCGCAAATGCATCATCCACGAACATTCCGCCAAACGCCGCTGTCGCGCCGTCACCCGTTGTTCCAATCCAGAACGCGAGGGCCACGAACAGTCCCGATGTTGCCCACACAAGAACGGACGCACCGCGATCTTTAACGGTGTACACCGCGCCAAGCAGGGCCAGCATCGCAAACAGCGATAGGATAATTTCCGGCAGGATGGTTTGCAGGTCTTGGGACAACATCAAATCGTTCCTTAGTTCTGGGCCATTTGCGTCGTGGCCGCGAATGTGGCCTGCGCTGTTTCAACTTGGTTCACCAATGCAGAGACCGATGGCCCGATAATATCGGTAACAAGGCTTGGATAAACGCCAAGCAAAAGCGTCATGATAACAAGCGGTGCAAAGATCGCGCGTTCACGCGTTGTCATGTCAGTGATGGATTTCAAAGATTCCTTGATCAGATCGCCCATCACCACACGGCGGTACAACCACAATGCATATGCAGCCGAAAAGATCACCCCAGTCGTTGCAACTGCTGCAACCCACGTGTTCACCTGGAACACGGCCATCAATGTCAGAAACTCACCGACAAACCCTGATGTGCCAGGAAGACCCACGTTGGCCATGGTGAAGAACATAAAGATCAACGCATAGGCTGGCATCCGATTTACAAGGCCACCGTAAGCATCAATTTCGCGGGTGTGCATCCGGTCATAGATTACGCCGACGCACAGGAACAGCGCACCTGAAATGAAACCGTGGGACAGCATTTGAAAGATCGCCCCATCAAGCCCCTGTTGGTTCATCGCGAAAATCCCCATGGTCACAAAACCCATATGGGCGACGGAGGAATAGGCGATCAGTTTTTTCATGTCTTCTTGCACCAGTGCCACCAGCGATGTGTAAACAATCGCAATTGCGGACATCCACAATACCAGTGGCGCCATCACGTCGGAACCGACAGGGAACATAGGCAGGCTGAACCGCAAGAACCCGTAGCCACCCATTTTCAATAGGATCGCAGCCAACACAACGGACCCAGCTGTAGGCGCTTGCACGTGGGCATCGGGCAACCAGGTGTGAACGGGCCACATCGGCATTTTCACTGCGAAGGACGCAAAAAATGCCAACCACAACAGTGTTTGCATTCCGCCAAAAATCTGAATGCCCAGAATGCTGAACGTATCGGTTCCAAAGGTCCACGTCATGAGTGTTGGAATGTCGGTCGTACCTGCCGACACATACATGCCAACCATTGCCACGAGCATCAAAACAGAGCCAAGGAACGTATACAGGAAGAATTTGAAGGACGCGTAAATGCGTTCTTTGCCGCCCCAGATCCCGATGATCAGGAACATGGGTATCAGGCCAGCCTCGAAGAACAGATAAAACAAAACAAGATCAAGCGCCATGAAAACGCCAAGCATAAGCGTTTCAAGCAACAAGAACGCGATCATATACTCTTTGACACGTGAGTTAACAGACCAGCACGACGCAATAACCAAAGGCATCAAGAATGTCGTTAGCATCACAAACAGGATCGAAATCCCGTCGATCCCGAGTTTATAAGTGAACCCCATGATCCATGTGCGTTCTTCAACAAACTGGAATCCAGTGTCTTGCGGGTCGAAACCAACAAGAATGAACAGCGACACGATGAATGTCATCACGGTTGCCGCAACAGCAACCCACTTGGCATTCCGCTGTGCTGCGGCATCGTCACCACGCAGGAACATCGCCAAAATCGCCGCGGCAATTGCAGGAATGAACGTGGTTATGCTCAGAAGGTTATCCATTATTCGTACCCTCCGAAAATCGTGAAGTATGTCAGGATCACCCCGAT
>CAYOSK010000179.1:0-3949 GCA_964406585.1 uncultured Octadecabacter sp.
GCGGAGGCAACTTCCAGCCCATCTGCATAAAGAATGTGCTGACGATCGAATGTCAGTTCAAATACTGTCATGAGGGTTGCGTCTTGTTCGGATACGAATTCGCCGTCCAGAAGGCGTTTGGCCTTAACCGTTGCTACATCGGCACCAAAGAGGGCTTTGGCGCGCCAATCGCGAATATGAACCAGAGTATCAGGTCCAACACGCATGTCGCTTTCGGGCCGTGTGTGGCCAAGTGATCCTGCTTTGATCTGGATTGCCGCAACGTGCACTTCGTGTTTTGTGATGCTGCGCAAAACGGCCATACCTGTGTCGCGGGTGATAATACGTGATCCAACCTTGAGGTTTTCGACGGGTGTTTCACCGTCCAGCGTCATGACAGTTGTTCCGGTCGCAAGGCCGGATACATTCGCAATTGGCGCGGCGACAACGATGTTGTCTTTGAAGTCTTGTGTATTTCCCTGGTGCATGGCGTTTCTCGCTCTCAGCTATTTGTCTGCTCATTGTTTTGCAGCAGAATATGGCAAGAAAACGTTACTGCGAGGACATTTGTGGCACAGTTGTACGACTTATTAAGGGTGAGTCTTTTGCGCCACGCTATGTGCTGGGCATAATTTGCCTGAAAACATGGGTGGATTGGGGTGATTTTCCTCTCGCATCCGGCAAAGGGGTTTGTTAGGAGGTCTCCAACTTAAGGGGAGCGCATTGCGTTCCCCTTATAGATACATGCGGGTGTGGCGGAATTGGTAGACGCACCAGATTTAGGTTCTGGCGCCGCAAGGCGTGGGGGTTCGAGTCCCTTCACCCGCACCAAGACATGCCCCTAGCGGGGCGTATGAGAATGGAAAAGGAAACGACAATGACGGTCAAAGAGACCCTGAACGACGGCCTGAAGCGCGGCTATGAGATTACGGTGACGGCGGCTGAGCTGGAAGGCACAGTCAACGACAAGCTCAAAGAAGCCCAGCCTGAGATTGAGATGAAGGGTTTCCGCAAAGGCAAAGTTCCGATGGCCCTGCTGAAGAAGCAGTTTGGTCCAAAGGTTCTTGGCGAAGCGATGCAAGAATCTGTTGATGGTGCGATGAACAAGCATCTGGAAGAAACAGGTGACCGCCCAGCGATGCAGCCAGAAATGAAAATGACCAACGAAGACTGGAAAGAAGGCGACGATGTTGTCGTTACCGTGTCTTACGAAACGCTGCCAGAGGTGCCTGAGGTCGATTTCGCGGGCATCAAGCTGGAAAAAATGGTTGTTAAGGCCGACGACGCGTCTGTTGATGAAGCGCTTGGGTCTCTTGCGGAAACGGCACAGAATTTTGAAGATCGCAAAAAAGGGTCGAAGGCCAAAGACGGCGATCAAGTTATTTTTGATTTCCTTGGCAAAGTTGATGGCGAACCATTTGACGGTGGCGCAGCCGAAGGGCATTCGCTTGTGCTGGGGTCTGGTCAGTTCATCCCGGGCTTTGAAGAAGGCCTGATTGGCGTCAAAGCTGGCGAAGAAAAGAACGTCGAGGTCACGTTCCCTGAAGAATATAATGCAGAACACCTGGCTGGTAAGGCCGCAGTGTTTGAATGCAAAATCCACAACGTTCAGGAACCAAAGGCCGCCGAGATCGATGACGAGATGGCAAAGCAGTTTGGGGCTGACGACCTTGCCGGTCTGAAGGGTCAGATTTCTGATAAGCTGGAAGAAGAATACGCAGGTGCGGCGCGGGCCGTTACCAAGCGCGGTCTTTTGGACGCGCTGGACAAGAAGGTGTCATTCGAATTGCCGCCGTCCTTGGTTGAAGCCGAGGCAGGCCAGATCGCTCATCAGTTGTGGCACGAAGAAAACCCCGAAGTTGAAGGCCATGACCATCCTGAGATCGAAACAACAGACGAGCACACCAAGCTGGCGGAACGCCGCGTGAAGTTGGGTCTGTTGCTGGCTGAAATCGGTCAGAAGGCCGAAATTCAGGTAACAGATGCAGAATTCACCCAAGCGGTCATGAATCAGTCCCGCCAATATGGCAACCAAGCGCGTCAATTCTTTGAATTCGTTCAGCAGAACCCACAAATGCAGCAGCAGATCCGCGCACCTTTGTTTGAAGACAAGGTGGTTGATCACATTCTGGATGCCGCAACGCTGAAGGAAAAAGAGGTTTCTAAAGATGATCTTCAAAAGGCTGTTGAAGCTCTCGAAGAAGAGTAGATTTCGAACTGAAACGATTGAAAAGGCCGCCCCAAGTTGGGCGGCCTTTTTCGTTTCTGATATATTCATGCCTGAAAACTACGGAATACCTGACCTAATCCGCGCAACTTTTCCCTAGAAGTATCGCCGTTGTTGGGGTTACCCTTACGTCATCATTTTTTACGACGATACACATTTTGGGGAAATATAATGAGACTTCTACTTGTCGCGGTTATCGCATTTTTTGGTTTTTCAGGTGCTGTGCAGGCCTGCCCGGATTATTCAATCTGGGGCAATGAAAGTTACAACGCATCCGGCAGCCAGTTGCGCCAACGACAGGATTTCCGTGTCGTTGCGGGCGGCGAAAATTACATTTGGAACTGCCGCGGAATTAATCCGCAATCTGATCAAGGCGCGGGGTATTTTACGACGACGCCTGATTTTTCATTCGACCTGTCCGGGATGAATAACCTTCGGTTGGTGATATCTGTAGTTAGCCGTTGCGACAGCGCGTTGTTGATCAACACCGGCAATGTGAACTGGTTCTATGACGATGATGATAACGGGAACCTTGATCCGCGTATCGTCCTTACACGTCCATCGAACGGGATTATCGACATCTGGGTTGGCACCTATGACGGCGAATATTGCGACGCTGTTTTGTCGCTGGAAACGTTCCGCCGATAACCAAACAAAATTCGCGATGGAACTTAAGGCCGCGCAGCTTTGGTGCGGCCTATTTTGTACCTGACAAAAATGTGTAGGCGTATGGTATTCGCCAAATTAGACGAACGCGCTAGTCTCTGGCCTATGTTACAGACACAATCCTTTTTCGCCGCTGTTGCGTTTGCCGTTCTTGCAGCGCCCGTCTTTGCCAGTTGCCCTTTGCCCACATTGGATGCGCCCGCGTATTCCGCGACAGGGCAGGACCTGATTTCGCCTCAGTCATGGGAGGTTTCAGTTCAGGGGGATCATCCTGCACCGTGTGACGCATGGCAAGAAGCGCAGGTGTTTACCGGGGAGTTAGCTGGTTTTCTGCCCGAGGACCCGACAGCCATTTTTGAACTTAGCGGAATGGCGCCGCATATTCTGATGGTCATGGCCCGCGCTGAGTGTACGCCGGTGTTGGCTGTACGCAGTGGGGATGGGCAGTGGTTCTTTGGTGAGACCCGCAATGATCGTCAAGAAGCGACGCTCTGGGGCGCGCCAGACGGCCCGTTGCAAGTTTGGGTTGGCACCGCGACAGGGGAGACCTGTGAAGGCGTCGTGACCTTAGAAACCTTCGATCGCTAACGCGAAAGGCCGCCCCAATTCAGGAGCGGCCTTTGTAAGACTTGTAAAGACGCCTTAGTCTTCTTCTTGTGCATCGTCCGCTTCGGCGGAAGGCGCGGGAGCGTCTTCGTCGCCGAACTCGTCAAGACCAGCAGCACCGATATCGTCAAACAGTTCCTGAATTTCAAATTCAGCGGCAGCTTCTTCTTCAGCGGCCAGTTCAGCGATAGACTTACCAGCTGCCTGAAGCTCAGCCTCTTCGGCGGAACGCGCGACATTCAGCTGAATCGTGACTTCGACTTCTGGGTGCAGTTTGACCAGCACGTCGTGAATACCAAGGTCTTTAATCGGAGAGATCAGAGCAACCTGTTTGCGATCCACAGAGAAACCAGCCTCTGTGGCGGCGTCGGCGGCGTCGCGGATTGTCACAGAGCCGTACAAAGATCCGCCGTCGGATGCGGAGCGAATCACGACGAAGGTTTCGCCGTCCAGTTTCGCGGCCAGATCTTC
>CAYOSK010000179.1:3959-4347 GCA_964406585.1 uncultured Octadecabacter sp.
GGCTTCTTTTTTGGTTTCGAGGTTGCGTGCTTCAAGCTGTGCTTTCTGCTCCTCAAAAGCGGCCATGTTGGCTGCATTGACGCGCAGTGCTTTGCCTTGTGGCAGCAGGAAGTTGCGTGCGTAGCCCTGTTTTACAGAGACGACTTCGCCCATCTGACCGAGCTTTGCGACGCGTTCTAGAAGGATAACATCCATTGGAATTTTCCTTTACTTAACAGCGTAAGGCAACAGGGCCAAAAACCGTGCGCGTTTGATCGCGCGTGCAAGCGCACGCTGGTTTTTTGCACCGACTGCGGTGATACGGGATGGAACGATTTTGCCGCGCTCAGAGATGTAGCGCTGCAGTGTGCGTGTGTCTTTGTAGTCGATCTTGGGAGCGTTATCACCC
>CAYOSK010000180.1:0-4325 GCA_964406585.1 uncultured Octadecabacter sp.
CCGATGGCGGCCGCCGCCCCACGGTCTGTATCAGCGATGAAATCAGGGTCACGAATAATGCGCATGCGTTTGGGTAACGCGCGGCGCGGTGCGGCGCAAGTCAGTCGAATTTACGGGACGGCGCCAGCACGACAGCTTCGCCCTTCAGAACCTTTTTGCCATCGATTTCGCAGTGGGTGTCCATTGTCACCTTGCGCTTGGCGATATCCATATCGGTCACAGTTACAACCGCCTGAACCATATCGCCGGGCCGCACAGGGGCCATGAATTTCAGGGATTGGCCAAGATAGACGGTTCCATGCCCAGGCAATTGTTCACCGATCACCGCCGATATCAGACCCGCCGTCAACATGCCGTGTGCGATGCGGCCTTCAAAGATCGTGTCTTGGGCGTAATCATCATCAAGATGCACTGGATTGTGGTCCGTGGATACCTCGGCAAATAGTTCAATGTCGCGATCTGTAATGATTTTTCGCAGCGATCGTGACATGCCAATTTCGATGTCTTCGATGCAAATTGTTCCGCGCGGATCATTCGTCAGGTCGAGCATGTCATCATCCATTGAGCAATAAAAAGTCACTTACCGTATTGGTGTTGAAATTTAATTACTTTGCAGATGCAGAAAGAGTCAAGCCATTCTTACCTTATCGCAAGAAACCAATCGCATAAGTGGGGGTGATCTGTTCGCTTTGGACAAATGCGTCGAGCGCGGCTTTGTCTGGGTTTTGGATCGTGCGGGTTTGTTCCGCGGCCAGCCCCCCGGTGATGAACAAAGTATCAATGTCTTCTTGTTGACCGCCAAGGATATCCGTGCCGATTCCATCTCCGATCGCAATAATGCGCGGATCGGACATCGATTTGGGCAAAGCAGCATAGCGGCGGCGTGCCAAATCGTAGATCGGCGGATGGGGTTTGCCGAAATACAGGCTTTCGCCCCCCATTTCGGTATAAAGCGCAGCCAAAGCGCCCGCGCACCATTCGCGAACATCGCCCCGATCCACAATGATGTCGGGGTTGGCGCAAAGCAATTTAAGGCTCTTGGATTTCGCATAGAGGAAATCAGGACGGTTCACATCCACGTCGGCCTGTGTGTCAAACGGACCGCAACAGACAATGCCTTCGGCGTCCTTGAGCGGGACCTTTTGGATAGAAACAGGCGCGTCGATAATGCTGAGGGGTTTGAAAAAGTCATCGTCGCGGGGTGTTTCGCCCATGAAATAGATTTTGGACCCGACGACACCGCGAAACATTGCGGCGCGCGCGCTGTCACCGCTGGTGGCGATGGCATCCCAGCATTCCGGCATGCCCATATCCAACAGTTGTTGGGCCACACTGTCCCACGGGCGGGGTGAATTTGTCACCAAGACAACAGCGCCACCGTCTGCGCGAAACGTTTGCATGGCCAAAACAGCATCCATGAACGGCGTAATCCCGTTGTGCATGCAGCCCCACAGATCAACAAAGGCCACATCATACTGACGTGAGATGGCCGCGAAGTTTTGGACGATTTGGGGCATTTTGTGCCTTTCTGATCGGGACGGCGCGACGCTGTTTGCTGCGCAAATGCGCCCCGCCCGCCGTCCCTTTGTTTTAGACCTTAAGGGCCGGGATGATCTGTTTCTTACGGCTCATGACGCCGGGGAGGACAACGGCATCGCCCGTTACAGTTGCGCCGAAGGATTTTTCTGCCACTGTTTTCGTCAGATCATTCGGAATGAGCATGGTGGCTTCTTCGTTGAGGATATCAACAACGAATAAGAGCACCTGATCGACGCCGTCTTCGGCCGCAACATCTGTCATGGACGCCATAATAGACGTTTGGCGATCGAGAACGATTTTCGGAGCGGTTGTTTCAAGAACAGACACACGGAATTTCGTTCCGTCGACTTCGTATTCTTTAGAATCCATGCGCAGCAGTTCAGCATCACTAAACGCGGACACATCGGATTTCGCTGCGAACATGTCATCGGCATAGGCCGTCATATCGAGGCCAAGATCCGCGGCGAGTTTTTCTGCCAGCGCTTTGTCGGTGTCGGTTGTTGTCGGAGAGCGAAAACCGAGCGTGTCAGATAAGATGCACGACAGCACGAGGCCCTTGACGTTTTCGGGCATGTCATCTGCGTGATCGCCCATAAGATCGTGCATGATTGTCGCGGTGCAGGCCAATGGACGCACAGTGATGTCGATTGGGCCTTTGGTTTCGAGTCCACCGACCAGTTTGTGGTGGTCGATAATGGCTGTGACGTCCGCATTGTTGATGTTGGCTGGCAATTCGGCGGGGTTATTTGTGTCAACAATCACACAGGGCTGGTCGTCTTGCACATCCGCGATGATCGCGGGTTCGTCGAAGCCCCAGCGTTTTGCGACAAAGGCCGCTTCGGTATTGGGGGTGCCAAGCAATTTGGCGGCGGCATCACCGCCTGTGTGGTTCATAAACCATTCCCAAATAAGAGCGGATCCAAGGGAATCTGTGTCGGGGGCTTTATGGCCGAAAACGAAGGTTGTCATTGCGTGCGTGCCTATCTGTGCTGAATTTTTTCGCCTTATAGGGTGGAACGTCAGGGCTGTCACGGGGGGGTGGCGTTGCGCATAGCTGGGTTGCACGTTAGCCTTTGAAGCACGTTTTGCCAGGAGGTCATGTGATGCGGCTATTGCTAGGTTTTTTGTGCGCCGCGTTATTGATCGGCTGCGCAGACGTGCCACCGGGCGGGACCTATGTGCAGCAGCGCCCTGAACAGCTGACGTTGTATCAAGACGGGTATGTTATCAAGCCGGTTGCGGGCAGTGAAACGTTGCGCGCGAATTGCGATTTCTTTCTCATTCCAGAACTGGACGCTGCCGCAACGTTGCAGGCGCCTGATATTCCGCTTGCGCATTTCGGAGTGGTTTTTGCAAAGGAAGGCCGCAATCTGGATGGGTCTACCTATTGTACCAACCAGCAATCCTGGAATGGCGGATCAGTCGCGGAATTGGCGCCCTATACGGCTGCGGCCTGTCGCGCGCGCCCGCCGGTCGGGGAACCTTGTCAGATTGCCTATATCATTGAACCACGCGGCTATGATCCGATGTACGGAGTGTCGCTGGGGGATTTGGCGGCTCGGTCATTGATCCGGACCTTTGATTTGGAAGGGTACGGCGCGGTTGCTTTGGCAGATGATGGGGCATGGGCGGTTTTCGCGGGGTACGACACGCGCGAACTGGCCGATATCGGCGCGCTTGATCGCTGCAACACGGAACGTGACGTCCCGCGCGCCTGCGTGATTGTGTACCGCTGGGGTCCCGATCACCCCAATGCTACGATCATCTTGCGTTAAACATCTTGAAGGAATCCGATCTATACGCGCCGATCAAAGCCTATCTTCGGCGACAGGGCTATGACGTGAAGGGAGAGGTTGGCGCGGCTGATGTTGTCGGGCGACGGGGCGATGACATTGTGATTGTCGAACTGAAACTGGGTTTTTCATTGGCGCTCTTTCATCAAGGTATCGAACGGCTGGCTCTGACGGATGATGTGTATGTCGCGGTTCCAGCGGGGGGTAAAACCAAAGCGCTGCGCAACAATGTCAAATTAGCGCGGCGTCTTGGTCTGGGGGTTTTAACTGTGCGGGCGCGGGACGGATTTGTCGAAGCGCTTGCGGATCCGGGGCCTTATGCAGCGCGTAAAATCAAGAAGAAGAAAAAGGGGCTGCTGCGGGCGTTTGATCGCCTTGATGGGGATCCCAACGCCGGTGGGGCGACGCGACACGGTATCGTAACAGGTTACCGTCAAGATGCGTTAAAATGCGCGCGCTTTTTGGCCGTGCATGGGCCGAGCAAGGCCAGCAAGGTCGCTGAATGGGCCGAAGTTCCGGTCGCGCGAAATATTATGGCAGATGACCATTACGGGTGGTTTACGCGGGTTGAACGAGGTGTTTACGGTCTCACGAAAAAGGGGCACGCGGGGTTGGCCGATTGGGGAGACGTTTAAAACGGGCTGACGGTCCAGCCATCCTGTTCTAGCAACGCCAAAACGCCCGCGTCACCAAACAGATGTGCCGCGCCGAATGCAATGAAGACGTGGTCGTGCGCCTGTGCGGCGTCATGAATCACCGGAATCCAGTTGGCGTTGCGATCTATCAACAGCAATTGTTCCATCTGAGCGAGCTGCGCATCAAATTGCACGGGGTCCACGCCGGGGATCAGGTCTTTGGTGAATTCGGTGATGTACCAGCCCATCGCCGATTGCCCCGCAAAGTAAAAATCTGTCAATGCAACAACGATCGCGTCTTGGATGTCGGTTTCGATAAGGCCCATGCGCAGCGCGTCTATTTGTTCTTCAAACGTCC
>CAYOSK010000181.1:0-4316 GCA_964406585.1 uncultured Octadecabacter sp.
CGCGCGATGGATGCGGGCGATGGGGCGACGGATCAGCTGAGTGGGCAAATCAGGATTGGCGCGCCAGATGGCTGTGCGAACTACGTGTTGCCGCAGGTCTGTGCTGCAATCCGGCGCGATCATCCGGGGTTGGAATTGCAAGTTCTGGCCTTGCCGCGTGTTGTGAACCTGTCCCAACGCGAGGCGGATTTGGCCATCACAGTCAGCCCACCGCAAGCGGGGCGGTTGTTGGTGCAAAAGATCACAGATTACAAACTGCATCTGGCGGCCCATCGCGATCTGGCGGAACCAGCGGATTTGGCGGCGCTGAAAAGCCATCGCTTGGTGGGCTATATTCAGGATATGATTTTTGACAAAGAATTGGATTATCTTGGCCCACTTGCCCAGCAGGGCGTGCCGCTTGCGTCGAATTCGGCATCGGTGCAAGTGCAGATGATGCGCCAGAAGGTGGGGATCGGGGTCGTGCATGACTTTGCGTTGCCATTTGCGCCCGAATTGCGCCGGGTTTTGGTTGATCAACTTTCCCTGACCCGCGCGTTCTATTTGGTCCGGCACGCGTCGGACCGTCGGTCGGATCGTTTGAACCGGGTCGCTGCTGCGCTGACGGCGGGGTTACGTGCCGAAGTCAACAGATTGGAAAGCATGAGCCTTGACACAAGACCCGTTCATCGCTGACCCTAGAGATGTATTAGACACATCGGAGGACCCATTATGCTTGTGCAACAAATCCTGAAATCAAAGGATGGGGCAGGGGTCATATCGGTCAAGCCCGATGATACTGTTGCGACGGCCACGAACTTGTTGTCGACCAAGCGGATCGGGACGGTTGTTGTGTCAGCGGATGGTGCGTCGTTGGACGGGATTTTGTCCGAGCGTGATATCGTCCGCGAGATTGGCAAACGTGGGGCCATCGTATTGGATGATCCTGTCAGTGCGTTGATGACAAAAAAGATTTCGACCTGTGGCCCGAATGACAGCGCGTTGGACGTACTTGAAATGATGACCAATGGCCGCTTTCGCCACATGCCTGTGATGGAAGATGGCAAGATGCTGGGTCTGATTTCGATTGGAGATACAGTCAAAGCCCGGCTTGCGGAACTGGCGATGGAGAAAGACGCACTTGAAGGCATGATCATGGGGCACTAGCCCTGCTGGTGGGGGTGGTGGATCAAGATCCACCCTACGCTGAACGCGGCCGTTTGTTTGTGGTCGAGAGTGCGGACCCTCCGGGGGGCATATTTTTATTCAAAAGAAACGGTTAGGTGGCTGGCTTTGGTTTGTGCGACGCGTCCTGTTTTGATCTAAAGTCCTTGCAATCGTCTGCGCAATGATATTGCGTGCCGTCGAACGTTAAGACAGGAGGCGGTCGATGCGCATTGGCCTTTACCCCGGCACATTTGATCCCATTCACAACGGCCATGTGGATATTATTCAGCGTGGATCGACTTTGGTAGATCGTTTGGTGATTGGTGTTGCCATTAACCGCGACAAGGGCCCGATGTTCAGTCTGGAAGAGCGTGTCGCGATGATCGAGGCTGAGGTGGCGCAGTTTGCCACTGATACTTGCGAGATTGTCGTGCATCCCTTTGAGAACCTGTTGATCGACTGTGCCCGTGATGTTGGCGCTGGCGTGATTATTCGTGGTCTGCGAGCTGTGGCTGATTTTGAGTATGAGTATCAGATGGTGGGGATGAACCGCGTCTTGGACGACACGGTCGAGACCGTCTTTTTGATGGCCGAGGCGCAGCATCAGGCGATTGCCTCGAAGCTGGTGAAAGAAATTGCCCGTCTGGGCGGTGATGTAACCCAGTTCGTCAGCCCGGCTGTGGATCAGGCGATGAAGGCCCGGCTATCCGGCGCGTGATTGGCATCAGTTTTGGCGTCATTGCGGCGCTGTATTTGGTCTATGTTGTTGCGCTGATCTGGCTGCACCCGCGCATCATTTATCCTTTTGGACCGGATGTGTTCGCCGCGTCGGGCTATGAGAAATATGCCTTGCCTTATAAAGACGTGCCCACGTTCATTGTGAAGGATACCCAGAACGCAGGCGGCCCGGTTGTGTTGTTCTTTATGGGAAATGGTGGGGCCTTGGCCTATTTCACGCCGATCCTTGAGATGCATCGCGCGGCGGGTCGGCAGGTTTATGCCCTTGAATACCCCGGAGGTGGCGGCGTGCCGGGTAGCCCGTCTGAGGCAAAACTAAAGTTGCTGGCGTCCCGTGCTTATGAGCATGTGGCTGACCAGACGGATGGCCCAATTATCGTCCATGGTGTGTCTATGGGCACCGGGTTGGCCCAATATGTTGCTGAACAGGGAGACGTTTCGGTTGTTTTGTTGGATTCGCCCTTCGCGCGTATGTGCGAGCTGATGACGGCGGCGGCCTATGTGCCTGCCTGTATCCTGCCGGGGGTCCAGAAATGGGATAGTCTGGACTATTTCGATCCATCTTACGCGCCATGGGCACGGATTTTGATCCAACACGGCGACGCGGATCGCCTTATTCCCTTGGCTCAGGGGGAAAAGCTTTACGAGCATTATTCAGAGAATGGTTTTGATGTTGAACTGAATATCAATCCCGGGGCTGGCCATAATAATCTGGCCTTTGCACCCGGTTACGCAGACACCATCACCCGGTTCTTAGCGGAGGCCCCAAACGAATAAGCCGCCCCAAAGGGCGGCTTGGTGTGCTTGCTGTGCCTTTTGGGCTTAGCCATAAACGGCGCGGTAGGCCATTTTGCTGGCGTCTTCCCGAAACAGTCCCAGATCGATGGCTGTTTCAAGTGGCATATTCCGTAGCTCGGTTTTCGTGCGCTGATATCTGGCGCGCTTTTCCATGGCATGACGAACGGTGTTTAATACAGTCATTTGCGTGCTCCTTTTGTTGACGCTTCATTCCTCTTGCACAACAGATAGCAACAGTTTGGGATAGAACAATTGACACAAATGCGGTGGCGCATTGCAAATTATGCATGGCTTCGATCAAGAGAATGTTACATTTTTCAGCATGTTAACTGTGCGTAAACGAAAAGGCCGCCCAGTAAGGGCGGCCTTGCACATAGATCAATCATGTTGCGTGTTAGATAAGCTTACCCATGGCGACCGCCGTATCGGCCATCCGGTTTGAAAAGCCCCATTCGTTGTCATACCACGACAAAATTCGCACCATATTCCCGTCCAGAACCTTGGTTTGGTCCAGATGGAAGATGGATGAATGCGGGTCGTGGTTGAAATCACAGCTGACCATCGGCAGGTCCGTATAGCCCAGCACGCCCTTCAACGGCCCATCTGCGGCGGCGATGATGGCGTTGTTGACCGCGTCCACGGTTGTAGCTTTGGTGGCTTCGAATGTCAGATCGACGACAGAGACGTTCGGCGTTGGGACGCGGATCGCGACACCGTCCAGTTTGCCGTTCAGTTCGGGCAGAACAAGGCCAACAGCTTTAGCAGCCCCGGTTGAGGTTGGGATCATCGACAAGGCTGCTGCGCGTGCGCGGTAGAGGTCTTTGTGCATCGTATCCAGCGTTGGCTGGTCGCCTGTGTAGCTGTGGATCGTCGTCATAAAGCCTTTGGTGATGCCAACTGCATCGTTCAGGACTTTCGCGACAGGTGACAGGCAATTCGTTGTGCAAGACGCGTTGGACACGACGATGTCGTCGGATGTCAGCGTGTCGTGGTTCACGCCGTAAACGATTGTTTTGTCGGCGTCTTTGCCGGGGGCCGAGATCAAAACACGGGAAGAGCCGTTATCAAGATGGGCCTGACACGCCTCTTTGCTGGTGAAGATGCCGGTGCATTCCATCACGATATCAACGTCAGACCAAGGCAGGTCAGCTGGGTTGCGAATGGCGGTCACTTTGATCGGGCCGCGTCCGACATCGATTGTGTCTTCCGTCGTTGTCACCGTCGCTGGAAAGCGGCCGTGCACACTGTCAAAGCGCAGCAGATGTGCGTTGGTTTCAACTGGGCCAAGATCGTTGATCGCGATGACCTCAATATCGGTACGTCCGCTTTCGATGATCGCACGCAAGACGTTCCGCCCGATCCGTCCGAATCCGTTAATTGCAACTTTGACTGCCATCGTAGCCTCCTGAAATGAACAAAACGCAGCAGAGTGCCGCTGTTGGCGCTAACATTGCGATTTATGCGGAAAGGTCAACCGTGCAAAGCAAGGTTCAGCGCCAGACGGCGAGCCATTCTATCAAAAATGAGAGTTGCTTCATGACGAAGACGGGTAGCCCCCATTCGAACCACACGGCGTCAGCGATGAAAACCGCGATGATGATGGCGCCAAGCCAGAGAGCGAGGGTATTTGTCAT
>CAYOSK010000182.1:0-4306 GCA_964406585.1 uncultured Octadecabacter sp.
TCCGGTTCAACGGGTGCTTCAACCTGATCTGTTGCAGCCTGTGTGACCTCAGGTGCGACAGAGGCATCGGGGGGCGGTGGCGCCACGATTTCGGGCGCAACACGCGGCGCTGGGCGCGGAACGGGACGCAGTGAACTGCCCAATTCGGCAGACGGCGGCGGTGCCACGATTGTCGGTGTGTCCGGCACAACGGGTGGCGCATCGGTTACCACGGTTTCGGGTGGCGTCAAATCTGGGGCTTCGGGCGGCGTTTCCTGTGCAGGCGGTTCAACAGGTGCGGGTGGCGGCGCGATCTCTGGTGGGGTCTCAACCACAGGGGCCGGCGGTGTTTCGTTGACCAAAGGCACATCAGGCTGATTAAGGGCGGCTGGCTCACTCGGTGGCAATTCTGGTTGTGCGCCTTGGCTCAACGCGGCGAATTCCGCACCGGACACGACCGATACTTCGGTCACTTCGAATGGCAACGGTTCAGATGCCATCCCCCAGCCCGCAATCATCCACACGATCAATGCCGCGTGCCCTGTGCCAGAAAGATACGTGCCAACACTCATGCGTGTTTATCCGTCTTGCCCGTCCAACGTCGGCCCGCCAATGTCTGTGACCAGACCAATATTGTTGAACCCCGCCGCATTTAGCGCGCCCATCACCTGCGCGACATCATTCCATGCATTGGCACCATCCGCGCGCAGGAATATCCGGTCGCCATCCCGTTCGGCTGAAATTCCTTGAAGACGCGGGATCAAATCGGATGCGGCGACAACCGTTTCCTGGATCATGATTTCACCCTCGCCGGTTAAAGTCACTGTCAGGGGCTCTTCGTCATCCGTCGGCAATGCGTTGGCCGCCGTTTCCGGCAGCTGGACGGGTACACCCACCGTGAGCAACGGCGCAGCGACCATAAAGATAATCAACAAAACAAGCATCACGTCGACAAACGGCGTGACGTTGATTTCGCTCATCGGCATCGTGCGACGCCCGCGCCGACGCGCGCGGCGTCCGCCTGCATCCGCCTGTTTTATCGTCCCCGCGCCCATCTAGCTGTCCAACTGACGGCTTAAGATTGTCGCAAATTCGTCGGCAAAGGCTTCGTACCCGCTTATAATGCGATCGGCGTCCGCACTCAGTTTGTTGTAATAAATCACTGCAGGAATAGCGGCAAACAGGCCAAGACCCGTCGCCAAAAGCGCTTCGGCAATCCCCGGTGCCACAACCGCGAGGTTTGTATTCTGCTGTTCGGCAATTTCGATAAAGGCGTTCATGATCCCGATCACGGTACCAAACAAACCGATAAACGGTGCAGATGATCCAACCGTGGCCAGAACGGTCAGACCGCGTTGCAAGGTCTCGGTTTCTTTGGCAATGGCAACATCCATGCTGCGATCTATACGCGATGTTGCCCCCGCAATAAGCCCGCCGTCTTGGCGGTGCGATCGGCGCCATTCCTGCATTCCCGCTGCAAAGATCTTTTCGCTTTGCCCTTTGGGCGACGCGCCGATTTTGTCGAATAATTCATCAAGCGGGTTGCCTGACCAAAACGCATCATCAAATACACGCGCTTCGGCGCGCGCGCGGCGGTATTGACGCCATTTGTCCACGATAACGGCCCAACACCACAAAGACGCCCCCACAAGGACGATCATCACGAATTGTACGGGAATAGTGGCGTGGGCAAACATGCCCCACAACGTAAAATTTGGTTCCATAACGCCTGCTCTGTTCTGCTCGGGCCGATTGTGGCCTCATGTTAAGACAGGCGTATCGCAGATTGGCGAGGATTGCCAATAAAACAGCGCAAAAACGGCACTGACGGGGATTTTTCAGCCCAAGTTTCGGCGAAAAGCCGCCGGAAGCCGGGCCGGTGCGCCCGTTTCACCGATAGCAACGATGGTAACAAGGGCGTCAAATAACACGTCACCATTCCGTTCAACCGTTTGGCGCAGGATCAAACGCGCGCCGCTGACCTTATCCACGTCGGTCGTAACAACCAATTGGTCGTCATAATGGGCAGGACTGAGATAATCCGCTTCGACGCGGCGCACGGCAAACACCACACCCTCGTCGCGTTTCATCGCCGCCTGATCCACCCCTATGTCACGCACCCACTCACTGCGCCCTCGCTCGATGAACTTTAGATAGTTGGCGTAATACACAATGCCCGCAAGGTCGGTGTCTTCATAATAGACTCGCACGGAAAACCGATGGCTCATTGCAACGGTCCAATACGTGCCGATAGGCGCAGCGCGTGGCTTGCATCTTGGGCTACTGCTGGCATCACCGGATCATATACCCCGCGAATGACCCCCGCGATGTCAGGGCGCAAAACCGCGTTGCCGTTCACCATAGCCAATGGTGACGCCGTCGCAAATGCGACCTCTGACCACAAAACAATGGATTGGACAGCCTGAGACAAAGCCAGTGTTTCGGCCGGAACAGCTGCCAAATTTTCATCCATCCGCAGAAAAATAAAGCAGGCTCGAATGGCCCCGTCTTCGTCAAACCGAAAAATGCGATATTGGTTCGCATCCGCCTTGATCAATCGGCCTACCAAATCGGGCAGCTCAGGCACCAACCGGTCCAGATCAGGCACGCCGGACAATTCGTCCCAATCCCGGCAAAACAACATCATCACATTAACGCCGAGTTCTGGGTCGGTTTCCGCCATTTGATGACCGGCCAAGGCACAAACGGCTTCAAATGCGCCCTTCAGAACCCCAATTGCTGCGTCTTCGACGCCGAACACAACAGGCACAATCGGCCGCCCCCAACGTGCGCATAAATAACGTCCGTCCCCACGGGTGAACAGGGCTTCGACCTCAGCGGCGTCCATCACTGCGGCCTCCTTCATGACTGTAAATGCAACTTGAAACCGCCCTATCCACCAAACAAATCCCCAATCGGTTTCGGCGCATCAAGACCCAAATGCGTCCACGCCTTTTGGGCCAACATACGTCCGCGCGGGGTTCTTTGAATAAGCCCTTGTTGCAAAAGATAAGGTTCAATGACCTCTTCCAATGCATCGCGGGATTCCGACAATGCCGCGGACAGTGTTTCAATGCCGACAGGCCCGCCTTGGTAATTTTCCGCGATCAACCGCAGATACCGACGGTCTGCCCCATCGAGCCCAAGATGATCCACCCCCAATCGCGTCAGCGAACTGTCCGCAATGTCACGGCTCACGGTGCCATCCCCTTCGACCACCGCAAAATCAACCACACGGCGGAGCAATCGACCGGCGATCCGTGGCGTGCCGCGCGCGCGTTTGGCAATTTCTTGTGCGCCGTCGGGGGTCGCTGGCGCGCCCATCAAACGCGCGCCGCGGGTAACGATCTCATGCAATTCAGCCGTGGTGTAAAACTGAAGACGGGTCGGGATGCCAAACCGATCCCGCAGTGGCGTCGTCAACAGCCCCATGCGGGTGGTCGCTCCGATCAGGGTAAAGGGCTGCAATTCGATCCGCACGGTACGTGCCGCAGGGCCCTCGCCGATCACCAGGTCCAATTCGAAATCCTCAAGCGCGGGGTACAGGACTTCTTCCACGGCGGGGTTGAGCCTGTGAATCTCGTCAATGAACAAGACGTCACGGGCCTCAAGGTTGGTCAGGATGGCTGCCAAATCACCGGCTTTTGCTAACACCGGTCCGCTGGTCATCCGAAACCCGACCCCCAGTTCGCGCGCCATAATCTGCGCGAGTGTGGTTTTCCCCAAACCGGGTGGGCCGTGGAACAACGTGTGATCCATTGCTTCGCCCCGTTGTTTGGCGGATTCAATGAACACCTTTAGGTTTGCCCGTGCATCGGCCTGCCCGATGAATTCAGACAGCATCTGTGGGCGCAACGCGCGGTCTTGATCCTCTGGCTGGCGCTCAGGCGTTAGGCTTGGCTCGGACATGTTGTTCTCCCGTGAGATGGGTGTGATCCCACCTACCCTTTCGGTGCCAATAATTTCAACGCCGCACGGATCAAGGTGGATGCATCCGCGCCCTCATTTTCGCCAGCTGCCTGCGCCACGGCACTGGCTGCATCAGACGGCCCGTAGCCCAAATTGCCCAGCGCGGACAAGGCATCGGCCTGCGCAGCCCCATCGGGCGCAATCGATGTGGTCGGTTCCAGAACATCCACATGTTCGGCGTCCGCGTCAGCGGACGCCCCCCCGCCCGCCGCAGGCGCAGCTGTGGTTCCAGCCATCGCCATCACGCTATGGGCTTTATCTTTTAGATCAAGGATCACCTTTTTGGCAGTCTTCGGTCCAACGCCTTTGGCCGTGGCAACCGCCGCCCAATCCCCCAGCGCAATCGCCCGGCTAACAC
>CAYOSK010000183.1:0-4297 GCA_964406585.1 uncultured Octadecabacter sp.
GTCCTTACACAGGTTGCGGGGAAGACCGTCCGACTCGATGGCGACACTGAATGCTTTGCTGAAGTTTGTGATCAACCAGTCGATGATACGCAGCGACAACCCGTTCTTGTGGTTCACGATGTCGGAAAACGTTTCAACACGAGACTTGTCACGATTGAACCACTGCAGAACCGAAGTCAGAAGAATCTCGTCTTTCCGCGAGATTGCTTCTCCCGCGTCAACGTTTTCTTTTTTTTCCTCGTCTACCAGGTTGAGGAACGGGTAGAACGACATGCTTCGCACGATCCAAACGAGACTGTAGAATACAACAAATGTAGCTCTGACACCTACACACATAATGTATCGTCCAGTATTTACGAAAAAAAAAGACTTTACTCGTTCGTTCGTTCGTTCGTTCGTTCGTTCGTTCGTTCGAAATCTCCAAACAAAAATAAGTTGTGACAACACACATACACGAGCAATGTCGTCTGCGGGAACGGATATTGGTGGCGACGAGTGCGCTATTTGCAAGACCGACATGTCGACAAGCGTGAACAAATCAACGACGGTCTGCGGACACTCGTTCCACTTCACATGCCTTGCACAAAGCATGAACACATCCCCCAATTGTCCGATATGCAGAGCAACCATCGCCCAAGGTGGGGCAGCCGGTGAAGCGAAGGACGGTGCCGACGGCGAGACGAACCACGACGACGACGACGGCGACGATGAAGAAGAGGAAGGCGAACTGAGAATTCCGGCGCGCATAAGCAGAGGCCGACCGCTCCGACGCGAGGTTATCGTCACGGAGATGATACACGACTCGTCGGAGTCCGATAGCCAGGTGTTCGGCAACGAGATCGACCTCCGACGCGAAATACTTGAAGGCATCATGCATTCCATGTGCAGACAAGGAGACCTGACCGAGGCACGCCATCTCCTGGACGACAACCCACATCTACAGTACAGCAGAGGCAAGACGGGCGACCTGCTAACACACGAGGCCGTCGTCTCCGACAACGAGTCTTTGCTCTCCTATCTCCTCGTGGACAAGTCATTCGACGCAAACCTACCCAACGACGTCCACTCCTACCCTCTGCACTACGCCGTCCTGTCAGGGTCGCTAAGGATGGTCACCATCCTTGTCAACCACAGGGCCTTCGTCGACTGCATCGACAGCTCTCAAAAAACGCCGCTCATGCTCGCATGCGAAGAGGAAGACCACGACATAACCGAGTTGTTGCTCGACAGAGGAGCGTCCACCATGACCCAGGACGCCGCCGGAAACACGCCGATACACTTTGCCGTCAAGTCCAGGGCACAGGCCTGTCTACGACGACTCGTCTCGTCCGAGGCCGATGTCAACGCCGTCAACCACATGGAAGAGACACCTCTCTTCGTCGCATGCAAGCTCGGCTACCACGGCGTGTCGAGAATGTTGCTGCGCGAGGGGGCCGACCCAGAAAAAGGGAACAAGTTCGGTACCACCCCTCTCGACGAAGCTTCCTCCAACGGGTCGTCGAGCCTCATGGACCTGTTGCAAAGTTACGTCTGACCACCGATTGATCACACGACGCACTCTTTTCGAAAAATAATATGTAGGCTCATTTTTAAAACAATGTTTCAACAAGGGGGTGTTTCGCCGAACCCGCAGGGGTACGCCTACGGGGCGGCCCAGCCGTACGGTGGAGGGCTTGGCGTGTTGGCGCAAATGCAGCTACTGAAAGGGTTTTCGGGGTCGGACTCTCACTCCTCGTCCAGCTCCAAAGTCTCCATCGTCAAGTACGACGACGAATTCGGCAAGGGGTGGTGTGCGTCCAATCTACATATCCCTGCCAAACCAGCGGTTGCTGGAGTTGTCCCGTCGCCAAGATTAATGACCGACGAGGAGGTCAAGAAAAATCCGCCACTGGCACTCAAGTTTGGCGACAAAGAATGCAATGTCCTCATCCCCATCCCTTCGCACGAGGCGATGTGCAAGACTAGTAAGGAACTAGTCGCAAAGTTTATCGGAACCGGTATGCACTCGGACGACACTAAAAAGAAAGCATCCCAAGCCATTTCCAAGGCGTTGATCTACAATTACGTTGCAGAGTGCGATTACTCAGACAAGGCACTTGGTCCGATGTGCTTTGCAGCACAGGACTTGTTGTCGCCGATGCCGGCACAGTCACAGGCAGAGAACAAGCAAGCATACATTAACGCCAGCAAAGGGGATGACGCTAAATACGACGCGGAAACTGTCGGGACTGACGGTAAAATTGCTGCCAACTTTAAGGATACTGTCCACCGATACACCTAGTCGTCGTACAACGTACAGTATGTCCAAAAAATAATGTTGACATTTCCTAAACATGGATATCTTAACGAACCCGGGGCAAATCCCACTCAACCTCGAGTACCCTCTTGTCAGGGCTCATGCGATTGTTGCCAAAAGCAGAATCAGGGAGGCCATGGAAGAAGTGCTGGGGGAACACTTGAAGGATGTTACCACAGTCATCCAAAGTGAAGTAGGCGGAATTACAGCTGCAGCGCCGGCGTCGGCACCAGGGGTTGATGCTACTAGACTGGATAGGATGAAAAATGATCTTATCGACGAAGTCAAGAAGCATATTAATGCTTTGAATGCATACAACGCATCCACCCCCGACCAACAGTTACAAAAAACAAAGGATGACCTGACGGAAGCACTTTCCAATCTGAAAACAGCTGAAGCAAACCTGGATGCCGCCAACGAGGATATTGAGAATATTAAAGGATTTGGAGAGGCTGCTCTACATGGACCACAGGAAGACTACGACGCTTTTCTGAAAAAGCTCGAAGATTCAGCAAGGCATCCTGAATACATTAAGATGGTCAAAGAAGGCGTATCTGAAATTGCGCGTTTAAGAGCACAACTGGCAACATTGACGCCCAATAAAGAAACAGAAGCTCTCAAGATCGCACTACAGGCCGCACAAGAACGGGCAGCAAAACACATTAACGAATATGCCGCTAAAATTAGAGAATTGGCTTTGCTTCAAGCTCAGTATGATGAAAATCAAAGAAGACTGGAAGAAACCACTGCTAAATTGGAGAGGTTGGAACAAACTCCGGAAATAATTAAGGACCAGAAGATTATTGATAAACTTGAAAAAGACCGCTTTTTTTATGAAGTGCTGTCCGAAAATTACAATTTTAATCGATGGCTCTCCAATTCAGCCGTATTTGCCGCAAAAAAAGAGGTTCAGGATGCCGAAAAGGTGAACCTGAGAATTGAAACTATGCTGATGTGTATAAAAGATTCTGCTGGATTTACGAAAGAGCTCGAAAATTTAAAGGACAAAGTCGCCAAGCATCTCCTACATATAACGGAAGTGGAAAAATTGATTGTAGAATTTCAAAACAATCTTGACGATAGGGCGAAAAGCTGGAAAGACGGAGACTATTCACCCGATTCGGTTGATGCACTACTAGACTATATGAAAGGCGCAACAGAAACCATCGTCGAGAACGAAAAAATCCTGAGAACATCTGTGTCAGAAAGAGAGGAACTATTATCATCAAGCAGAAGCCTCGAAGGTCGGGTCAAAGAAAAAATGATAAAACCTGGCACGGTAGCTTCAGATCCATCCTTTTTAGACCGCATTATGGGGGCGGTGCAAGGTACCAACGGTGCCGCGTCTGACGGTGCCTTTAACGGAGAAACTGACTCGGGGGACACGTCCGTGCCACCAGGAGGTGCCAGGGAGACGTTCATAAGCAGGCAAAACAACAATGCCAGAGGTGTAACAGCTAAGCCCGTGCCACCCAGAGAGACGTTCATAAGCCAGTTTGTGGACAACTTGACAAGTAACAACAATGCCGGAGGTGTCGAGGAAAGTAAAGCTTCCGATCCACAAGGTCAATTGATATATCAGCGTACAGCAAGCACAGTAAAAGCCCCCACAAAGAGTGAGAGAAAAGTAAGAAAGATCAATTCCGGATCACCATTGTCTCGAGCTTCATCACCAAGGGCATCAGGCAGCGTCCCAGACCAAACCTACATTGATGCAATGAAAACAACTATTAGAAAGCTACGTGATGGAGATATAGAAATCTACAATGATCCTCTAGATTCACTACTGGACAAGTATTTGGTTGAGTTGATGGCAAATGACTTAGACGTCAATAAGGCGGAAAGGATAGAGAGAGAAACTATTCTGCGGCAGATTTTGGATGGTATGAAGGAGAAAAGAGCCTTTACACTTGTGCCCAAAATCAAGATAGGTTACCCCGAAGGCGCCGAGCTCAAGGAAGAATCTTTTTTGCTGCAAAACACAGAGACATACACACGATA
>CAYOSK010000184.1:0-4252 GCA_964406585.1 uncultured Octadecabacter sp.
ACACAGACGCGGTTTCTGCCAGCGTCAGCGGGGTTGACGACAAAAGCTCGCCCTGTTCGGCTGCCAAGACCTGATGCACTCCGTGGCCGAGTTCGTGTGCGAGGGTCATGACATCGCGCGGTTTGCCCAAATAATTCAGCATGACATAGGGGTGTACGGTCGTAACGGTTGGGTGCGCGAAAGCACCGGGTGCTTTGCCGTCTTTGACGCCAGCGTCTATCCACCCGTCTGTGAAGAATGGCTTTGCGATGTCCGCCATGCGCGGATCAAAGGCGCCGTAGGCGTCCATTACGGTTGTTTCAGCCTCTGCCCAGCTGACGGTGCGGTCGGATTCCAGAGGGAGTGGCGCGTTGCGATCCCAAACCTGCATCGTGTCTAACCCCATCCATTTGGCCTTGAGCGCGTAATAACGATGGCTGAGCCGCGGATAGGCATCCACCACCGCATCCCGCAGGGCTTCGACGACTTCGGGTTCGACGTGGTTTGACAAGTGGCGGCCGGTTTGTGGCGTGGGCATGCCGCGCCAGCGGTCCTCGATCTCTTTTTCCTTGGCGAGCGTGTTGTGCACACGAGCGAAAAGCCCAGCATTTTCTCCCAACACACGGGCCATTTCACGTACGCTGGCCTCGCGTTTGGTGCGGTCTTGCGATGATTGTAGATCCGCGATGCCTTCAAGGTTGAGCGTTTCACCATCAACCGTGAAAGTCAGGCCCGCGATCGTTTCATCAAACAGTTTGTTCCAAGCAGAGGAGCCAACAACAGACTGATCGTGCAAGAATTTTTCCATTTCATCAGACAGTTGGTAAGGCTTCATCGCGCGCATTCGGTCAAATACGGGCTTATAGCGCGCCAAATCGGCGTTTGCGGCCAACAACGCATCGACATGGGCATCGTCCATGCGGTTAAATTCGAGGCCGTAGAAAACCAAAGGCGTCGTATAAGTGGTGATCTTGTCCTGTGCGTTGGACATAAATTGCGCGCGTTCCGGATCAGTGGTGTGCTGATAATAGCGTAAGCCCGCATAAGACATCAGGCGGCCCGCGATCACGTCGATCTGTTCATAGCGTTTGACGGCCTGCAACAGCCCGTCCGCATCCAATGTTGCCAGTTTGCCTTCGAAATCGGCGGCAAAACTGCTGCATGCACTGTCCAGCCAGTCCATATCGCGGGTCAGTTCGTTTGATTCAGGCCCGGGATATAGATCGCTTAGATCCCATTCGGGCAAATCGCCAAAGTTGGATTTGCTGGTCGCGTCTGCATCAAAGGTGCGGGGATCGATCATTTTATGCCTCGTGTCTGTGTTTGTAACTATGTAGGTGCGCGGCGCCCGCTTGGCCAGTCAGTCTATTGTACGGGTAACCGTCGTGTTATCCATAGACCGCAAGCATCTGTTTGAGGTCATCCAAAGTGTTGATTTCGTCCATCGGTTTGTCATGACGCCACCGCAGCATCCGCGGGAAACGCAATGCGATCCCTGATTTGTGCCGAGACGAAGCTTGAATTCCTTCGAAGGCAATTTCAAAAACGTGAAATGGCGGCACCTGCCGAACCGGCCCAAACCGTTGCAACGTGTTCTTTTTGACCCATGACGTAATGTTGCGAAATTCAGCATCGGTCAGGCCCGAATAGGCTTTGGTGAAGGGAACCAGATCTTTGCCATCCTTTACCGCAAAGGTGAAGTCAGTGAAGAGGTTAGCACGGCGGCCCGATCCCGCCTGCGCGTAAATCATGACGGCATCGATTGTCAGTGGGTCTACCTTCCATTTCCACCAATCACCTTTTTTACGTCCCGCCAGATATGGGCTTTGACGGCGTTTGATCATGAGCCCTTCGGCGTTCAAGTCGCGTGATTTTGCGCGTTCGTTGGCAAAGGCAGGCCAATCCGTGCCAATGACCTCATCGGACAATCGAAGGGGGGCGGAAACTGGGACATCTTTCACGATACTTTCCAGTTGCTTGCGGCGCGTTTCTAAGGATGCGCTGCGGATGTCTTGCCCGCCCATTTCAAGCACATCATAGACCATCAAGATCACCGGGACTTCTGCCAGCAGACGTTTTGAAACGGTTTTGCGTCCGATCCGTTTTTGTAGTGCGTTAAACGGGAGCGGTTTTTCGTTTTCATAGGCAAGGATTTCGCCGTCCAGAACGGTTCCGTCAGGAAGATAATCACACAATTGTGCGAGTTCGGGAAACCTGTCGGTTATCAATTCCTCACCGCGCGACCATATATGATGTTGGCCGCTGCGCAGAATGAATTGGCCACGAATTCCATCCCATTTCCTATCGATAAACCAATCTGTTACGGGCCCAAGCTCATCTATACTGCCAACGCCGTGCGCTAGGTAGAACGGGTATGGGCGCGACAGGTCCGCTGAAGGATCTTCGGCCATGATTAACCGATCCCAAGTCGTGGTTTCGGGGGTCCAGTTGCCCATTAGTTTGTGCGTGACAATGGCTTCGTCTTGGCCCGTCGCACGCGCTAAGGCACGTGTCATGAGTTTTTGGCTGACCCCAACGCGAAACCCGCCCGTCAGCAGTTTTGTAAACAAAAATGCCTGCGTCTGATCAAGGCTTTCCCATGCGCTAAGTATTCCCATCTTTCGATCTGCATCTTCTAGAATCGATAGGCGTTTAATTTCTTGAATCCAGTGCGTTAGGGTGTGATGTTTATGTTGTTTCGACACTGGCAGAAAGAGACTGATTGTTTCGGCAAGATCACCGACAATCGGGTAGCATTCTTCGAACAGCCATAGGGGCAACCCCGCACGTTCTGCGGCCCATTCTCGCAGCATCGTGGCGCTGATCACTCGTCGCGGTCTGCGGCCAGAAAACAGTGCAACGCACCAGAGTTTATCATCATCAGGTGCGGTTCTGAAATAATCTGCCATCGCAGCAACTTTTGACGTCGTTTTGGTGGTTTGATCGAGGGCCGTATACAATTCAGCGAAGGTTTTCATGGTGCTGCGTCCGCGTCTTCGCCGTCAAATTCTGTTTGCACGACTTTGGCGTCAAACCCCTGTTCGACGAGCCATCTTGCAAAAACCGATGTATAGCCGTGGGTCACAAATATGCGTTCCGCGCCTGTGTCTCGAATGGCGTCATTCAATCCGGCCCAGTCAGCATGATCCGAAACGATGAAACCACGGTCAGCGCCGCGTCGGCGCCGCACACCGCGTAGTGCCATCCACCCGGACGCAAATGCCGTTGACGCTGGTTTGAACCGTCGTGCCCAAGTCGAATTCAGCGCAGATGGCGGGGCTAGAACCAACGCACCTGCATGGGCCTTAACATCCAAGTCCGGTGTGACTTGGATCGTGTTTGGGAGGGTGATCCCCTGCGCGCGCAGGATTTGATTTGTTGCCTCGATTGCGCCGTGCGTTAAAATTGGTCCGCTTGATGTATCCAAACATCGCAGTAACCGTTGTGCCTTGCCAAGCGCATAGCATGACAACACTGAAAAGGTGCCATTGGCCGCGTTGGTGGCCCACCAATCATTGATTTGGCGCGTTAACGTATCTTGCGGGGTCCATTTGAAGATCGGCAATCCGAACGTGGATTCAGTGATAAAGGTGTGGCAGCGAACCGGTTCAAACGGCTCAGACAGCCCGTCATCCACGGTCTTGTAGTCGCCGGAACACACCCAGACTTCGCCTTTGTGTTCTATTCGGATTTGCGCGGAACCAGGGACGTGGCCTGCTGGGTGAAATGAAATGCGAACGCCATTGTGCGTGACCGTTTCCCCATAGGCGATTGTGTCCAACGCCACATTGCCCAAACGGTGCCGCATGACAGGCGCAGCGGATGTTGTGGCAAGATAGCTGGACATGCCGGGCCGCGCATGATCCGCGTGACCGTGCGTAATCAGGGCCCGCGGCACAGGGCGCCACGGATCAATATAAAAATCGCCCGCGGGGCAGTAGATGCCGTCGGGCGTAAATGTCAGCAAATCGCTCATACCCCGAACGTAGTGTGCTGCGCGTCGGTTGAAAGCCAAATCCATCCGAGACCGACGCAACGCTTGCCCCTGCCTTTCTGATGTGGTCGCTTGTGCAAAACGCGGGAGGACGACATGAGGACGCAAAACCTGAGACAGCGGCTTTTGGCGCGCGAAACACTGGCGAGCACATTTGTGAAGACGGCCGAGGTTACGGTGATTGAAATCTTGGCGAGTTCTGGTCTTGATTTCATCGTGCTGGATGGGGAACACGCTGCATTTGACCGCGGGCGCCTTGATGCGTGCCTTGCTGTGGCG
>CAYOSK010000185.1:0-4221 GCA_964406585.1 uncultured Octadecabacter sp.
GTTGGGCAACCTTGCCGATTTCACTTATTATTTTTGGATCAATGACAACGGCCCCTTGGCTGTCGCCGCTCATGCAATCGCGTGGTCGCCAATTTGGTTTCTACATCGGGGCGATCGCGGGCGCGACGGGCGCGGCCATCGCGGCTTATGGCTTGTCGATCGGGTCATTTCCCATTTTGCTTATCGGGTCTTACCTGACGGGGATTTACATGTCCGCACAGGGGTTTTTCCGTTTTGCCGCGACAGATACTGCGTCGGACACATTCAAACCCAAAGCGATTTCATATGTGATGGCGGGCGGGTTGTTGTCTGCAATCCTCGGCCCGCAGCTTAATAAGATGGTCGAAGGGACTTTCGCTGTTCCGTTTTTGGGCGTGTATCTTGCTGTCGTCGTTTTGAATCTGGTTGGCATGTTCTTGTTTCTAGCGTTGGATTTGCCAAAGGGATCAAGGGGCCAACCCAAACCCGACAACGCCCCAGCGCCCCGTAGCCGCACGCAACTTGTTTCGGACCCAAATATCCTTGTTGCGATGATCGTTGCGCTGGTGGCGTATTCGTTGATGAACCTTGTCATGACATCTACGCCGCTGGCCGTCATTGGATGTGGCTACGCCCTTGATAACGCAAACAACATCGTGTCAGCGCACGTCTTAGCAATGTTTGCACCGAGCTTCTTTACTGGCCATTTGATCGTCCGCTTCGGGGTAAAGACGATCATGGCGACAGGCCTTGTGATCCTTGCGGGGGCTGGTGTGGCCGCGCTGGTTGGTGTCAGTTTTGCGCAGGCCGATCAACCTTCCCTTTTCAGTTTCTATGCGACCCTCATTTTGCTGGGTTTGGGTTGGAATTTCGGCTTTATCGGCGCGACAACTCTGCTCACGAATTCCCACTCAGCCCACGAACGTGGGGTCGTGCAGGGATTGAATGATATGGTCGTTTTCGGATCCGTCACACTTGCATCTTTGGCGTCGGGCGGATTGATGAACTGTTCTGGCGGGTCCCCAATCGAAGGCTGGACCGCCGTCAACTTGGCAATGGCACCGTTCCTTGTGCTTGCCGGTGGCGCGATCGTCTGGTTGGCGTTTAAATCACGCAGTGCCGCGGCCTAAAGGCGAAGGCTTTGCCAAAACAACCCTGCGCGACGGCCAAATTCTGAACCAGCCAATCTCCCTTCGACAATCGCTGTTTGGTCCGCAAGGGCACGTTTCAAGATGCTCGACGCACGCCATGTCGCAAGATCAACGATGCGTGCCGGGGTTTTGTCCTTGGGTGCGCGTCCAGAAAGGTTCGAAATATTGGACCGCAAGATTTCGCTAAACTCAGCATCTGTCATTGGCGGAAGCGGGTTTTGGCCGCGCCGCAAAAGTTCGGGGATGCCCAAAAGATAATTCGCAAGTCCAAGCCCGCGACCCCTTGCAACTGACCAATCCTCGAAGTCAGACAAACCAAGGGCGCGCGTTGCGACGGATTGGAGCACACCGCTGGTTTCTTCCAAAAACGTCATCCAAGCGTCATGCGTTTCAAAGATTGCGCGACGTGCAATCTGGCGGCGCGCATCAACTGTGCGAACGAGCATCTGCGCATTGTCCGTATCCAGCACATCTACCAAAGGCGTTGTCACCTCATGACGGCGCACCTTGCCGCCATCCGCGATCTCTTCGAGGGCATCAACCCACCATTGCAACCGCATTTCAGCGATTAGGGGTTCATCCGACGCCCAAGGGGCGCGCGCGACTTCAACATTGAAGGCATAGATCGGAAACAGAACGCGCCGGGCCTCGACAGGGGCCGCCATGGCAGCCAGGAACCGGTCAGGATCGCCCTTTTCAACAATCCGCGCGCAGGCTTCAAAGGTCACGCTTTGGCCCCGTCACGCATCAATTTCCACCGGATCGCATCCAACAGCGCATCAAAGGACGCATCAACAAGGTTCGCACTCACCCCAACTGTAGACCAGGTTCGCCCCTGCCCGTCTTCACTGTCGATTATGACGCGTGTGACGGCCTCAGTACCGCCGTTCGTGATGCGCACCTTAAAATCGGTCAATCGAATATCTTTGACCAGGTCACGATAGCGTCCCAGATCCTTCATCAAGGCACGGCTAAGGGCGTTTACCGGCCCTTGGTCAGTTCCATCCGGCCCAAGGCTTTCGGACACGGACAGCATCTTTTCGCCATCGACTTTCACGACCACCATCGCCTCTGACAGGCTGACCATCGTGTTGTATTTATTGCGACGGCGTTCAATCGTGACACGGTACCGTTTGACCTCAAAGAACTGCGGCATAAGGCCAAGCTCTTCACGGGCCAAAACCTCAAAGCTGGCTTGCGCAGTGTCATAAGTGTATCCCGCTGCTTCGCGGTCTTTCACCCGGTCCAGAATGCGTTGAAGCGCGGGATCCCCTTTGGCGACGTCAAGCCCCATGGATGTCAAACGCTCGCGCAGGTTCGATTGCCCGGCTTGGTTCGACATCGGCACGATGCGGGAATTTCCGACAAGCGCGGGATCAATATGTTCATAGGTGGTCGGATCTTTGGCGATGGCGCTGGCGTGTAAACCGGCCTTATGGGCAAACGCCGATGTCCCAACATAAGCAGCTTGTTTGTGTGGCACACGGTTCAGGATTTCATCCAGCATCCGCGATGTTTTGCGCAGCGATTTTAGGGCATCTTTCGTCACACCCGTTTCAAACTGGCTGGCATAGGGTTCTTTTAGCAAAAGCGTCGGGATCAGCGTAGTCAGGTTCGCATTTCCGCATCGTTCGCCAAGCCCATTTAACGTCCCTTGGATATGGCGCGCGCCAGCGGCAACGGCCACAAGGCTATTGGCCACCGCGTTTTCCGTATCGTTATGGGTATGAATGCCGATATGTTCACCCGGAACCCCCGCCTCGATCAACGCCTTGACCCCCGCACGCACGTCATGGGGCAATGCGCCGCCATTGGTATCACACAAAACAACCCACCGCGCACCAGCGTCATAGGCCGCCTTTGCCGCGCGAAGGGTATAATCCGGATTGGATTTGTAACCGTCAAAGAAGTGTTCTGCGTCAAACAACGCTTCGCGGCCTTGGGCAACGATATGGACGATGGACGCGGTAATGTTGTCGATGTTTTCCGACAGCGGAATTCCAAGCGCGGTTTCCACGTGAAAATCATGGGTCTTACCAACCAAACACACAGCCGGTGTTCCTGCGTTCATCACCCCCGCCAACACGTCGTCATTGTCCGCCGACCGACCGGAGCGTTTCGTCATCCCAAACGCCGTCATGGTCGCGCGGGTTTTCGGCGCGTTGTTGAAAAATTCGCTGTCTGTGGGGTTCGCGCCGGGCCAGCCGCCTTCGATGTAATCCACACCAAGCGCGTCAAGCATTTCAGAGACCGCATGTTTCTCGGCGGTTGAAAACTGCACCCCTTGGGTTTGCTGCCCGTCACGAAGGGTCGTGTCGTAAATATAAAGGCGTTCTTTGGTCATGATGCGCACCTGTTGCGGCCAATCCCCCGTTCGGGCGCTTGGCCCAAACAGCGCCTCATACAGGCTCGCAGGCTAATATGTGTTGGAATATGGGTCACCGCAGTTCCTCCAGCTTTTGAGGGCTAATCAAATTGCTATTCAACGATGCTGTACCATTATTCACGCCGTTCGAAGAACGTGAGGCACGGAACTCGACGCCCAAAGACAACGCTTCACTCTTTAACCGATCTGCATTCTCCCAGTCTTGGTCTCGCCGATAAGAAAGCCATCGATGAACTAGCCTTAAAGACGCGTCTCGGAGTTCGTCGGAAATTCCGCCCCAGCCGATCACACCTACAGTTGGCTGATAATCCACCCCCTCCTTCAGAAACTCACCATCCTCCATTTCAAACTCAAACAGGCGTGCCCAAGGTTTTGTCGCAATTTCCTTAAGGTCAAAACCTAGAAGAGCGGCACTCCCGACAAGGTCATCGATGTCACCCTGTTTGAACATTTCTCCAAGCAAGGAAAGCGCTTCTGATGTGTTTAGATCGTCAGACAATAGACCGATAAATTCAAAGTCCGGCTCAGAACCGTCTTCGTTGAGCGCCGCAAACGCCCAATTCCTTAACGTCTTCTCCGCCTCTTCCCGCTTCTTCTCTGTCCAGTCCATCGGCTTGCGGTAATGCGTGGACAGCATCACAAACCGGATCACTTCGCCCGGCACACCCTGATCCAACAAATCCCGCACCGTAAAGAAATTGCCCA
>CAYOSK010000186.1:0-4212 GCA_964406585.1 uncultured Octadecabacter sp.
CCAACGCCACCCGTTTTCGCCGTTCTAGCCTAGAACAATACGCCTTGCGACGGTGCGGTCTTAGCCATCATCCATTGTGGACAGGGTCGCCTGCACACGCGGCCGCGCCTCGGGGCGGATCGAATTGCGCGATACGCAATAGTCCTGCTGACGTGTCCAGCCGGACATATCAGCGATCTTTGCGCGGTTTGTCATGGGCCCCCAATCCGCAGCGACGCCGCGCCAGCGACTGTCACGAATTGCGATTGCGTTGTCGCGCACCACGGTCACATTCATGATCCGCACCGCACAGCTTAGATTGTCTTCGGGGTCTTTCAGTGCCTCACCCGTTGTTGCACGGCACCCGTAGCGGCGCGCGGTATCAGGATAGATTTGTAACAATCCGTACCATAAATCAGGACCGCCGACGGCCGTTGGACGATACGTGCTTTCGTGCTTGGCCAAGGCCGACATCATCCCAACCCAAAACGCGCGACGTAGATGGGGCGGATTGTCCGGATAGGCAGGACACCATGCATCGATGTCGCGGGGCACCACGTTTTCAATGTCGCTGCCGTGCGTGCGCAACGCAGCCAACGCCGCGCGGGTCCAGCTCGCGGAATCACTGCGAAAATCCCAGCGCGCATCGGGGATGTAGTTCACCCGCATTACCGGACGCAAAGTCGGGTTTTCCGACAGCGTGACTGGATAGCGAACCATGTAAACCGGACGTATTTCTGGCCGTGCCGCCGCAAGTGCTGCACGGCGCGCGACCTCAGCCTCTTGCGCGCGCGTTAAAGCAGCCTGCGTGCGCAAGACTACCGCATCAGCACGGCTTAGGGGACGGGTTTCCGTCTGTGGGCCCTGTGCAAAAACAGCACTGGCGACAAAACTGGCGAGAATCCCCCCAAGGAAAGCTCGAATAGCAAACATGGAGCAGACCATGACCCGCCTTCGGCACTAATGCAACAAAAGCGCGCAATTTCGGTGCGTTGCATGGGGATATTCACCTTGTTCCACCAGATATGGGGTCGACCCGACAACCAACCGCAACGTTGATACCGAAACCTGCCTTGAAGCCCTGCGCGCATCGGCCTATTCAGGCCTTATCCACCAAACGGAGCGCGCACATGCTGGACCTCACCTATGACAGCCCCAAAGTGAAAACGATTGCCGGTGTAACGGGCGATTGGGAACTTGTGATCGGGCTTGAAGTCCATGCTCAGGTCGCGACCAAGGCAAAGCTGTTTTCTGGGGCATCCACGCAGTTTGGCGCGGAACCCAACAGCAACGTGGCCTTTGTCGATGCCGGCATGCCCGGCATGCTGCCCGTCATCAACGAAGAATGCGTCGCCTATGCCGTGAAGACGGGACTAGGCCTAAAGGCGGACATCAACCTGTATTCGGCGTTCGATCGCAAAAACTATTTCTACCCTGACCTTCCGCAGGGGTATCAGATTTCTCAGCTGTATCACCCTATTGTTGGCACTGGTGAAGTATTGGTTGAAATGGGCGACGGCACGGCGCGCAACGTGCGCATTGAACGCATCCACCTTGAACAAGATGCAGGTAAATCTATCCACGACATGGACCCAACGATGTCTTTTGTGGATCTAAACCGCACGGGCGTTGCATTGATGGAAATCGTCAGCTTCCCTGACATACGTGGCCCCGAAGAAGCCGCGGCATATGTCGCCAAACTGCGCCAGATCATGCGGTATTTGGGCACCTGTGACGGCAACATGCAAAACGGCAACCTGCGCGCGGATGTCAACGTTTCCGTGTGCCGCCCTGGGGACTATGAAAAGTTCCAAGAAACCGGCGATTTCGGGGTTTTGGGCACCCGTTGTGAAATCAAAAACATGAACTCTATGCGGTTCATACAAGCCGCCATTGATCACGAGGCGCGCCGCCAGATTGCCATTATCGAAGACGGCGGAGAGATCATTCAGGAAACCCGTCTTTATGATCCCGACAAGGATGAAACACGATCCATGCGATCCAAAGAAGAAGCGCATGATTACCGCTATTTCCCTGATCCCGATCTTTTGCCGTTGGAGATTGAACAAGGGTGGGTTGATGATATTGCTGCGGCCCTGCCCGAATTGCCTGACGCAAAAAAGGCGCGGTTCATCTCGGATTTCGGGCTTTCGGATTATGACGCATCGGTGTTGACCGCTGATGTTGAAAACGCAGGTTTCTTTGAAATCGTAGCCGATGGGACCGATGGCAAATTGGCAGCCAATTGGGTGATCAACGAATTGTTCGGTCGTTTGAAAAAAGACGACAAAGGCGTTGATGCCAGCCCGATTTCCGCTGCGCGGTTGGGGCAGATCGTGAAGCTGATTAAGTCAGACAAGATCAGCGGTAAAATCGCTAAGGATGTTTTTGAAATCGCTTATTCGCAAGATCGCGACCCTGAAGAGATCGTGAAAACAGAAGGCATGGAACAAGTCACAGACACCGGCGCAATCGAAGCCGCCGTTGACGAAATCATAGCGGCCAATCCCGAACAGGTGGCCAAGGCGAAAGAGAACCCGAAACTTGCGGGTTGGTTTGTTGGACAGGTCATGAAGGCCACCGGCGGCAAGGCAAACCCAGCTGCGGTCAACAAGCTGGTGTCGCAAAAGCTCAAGTAGCGCGCAGATATGGGGGTGGCGCGCGCATCGCACACCACCCCTAGAAAAATAGGAAAAAATCAATCATTTCTTGGCGTTGCGGGGCTTTGTTGATACACAGCCCTTCAAAGTAGTGAGGGATAACATGATCGGTTTTGAATATAAGGTGGTGCCAGCCCCTGTGCGCGGGCTGAAGGCCAAAGGCGTCAAGGGAACGCAAGCGCGGTTCGCCAATGCGTTGCAAACGGTCATGAATGAACTCGGTGCGCAAGGCTGGGAATATCAACGCACGGACACATTGCCGGTTGAAGAACGCCAAGGCCTAACAGGCAAAACTACGTCTTTTCAAAACATGTTGGTGTTTCGCCGCGCGCTTGCGGACACAAACGTTGCCCCCGATGTCGCTGACGTTGCCGCGCTGATCGAAGACCAAACAGACGTTCTTGAAGCCGAACCCGAAGTCGTCCCAGAAATGGCTGCCCAGCCTATAACGGGCGATTCCGACATTTTGCCAGAAGACGTGGTGCCGCAACCTGATGCGCCAAAAGACGACATCGCTGCGCAAACGGACACCCCACAAGACCCCGCACCTGAACCCGACACGCCCGAAGAATTTGCCGCAAAATCCGCGCGCACTTTGGCCGCTGACGAACGCATCACCAAGACGCTAAGGGCACCATTTGCATTCCCGTGGAGCCGCCGAACACAGCAGCCCCCTGCCAACACGGAAGATGACATTCGCCCAGCGGCCGAATAGCGACTACGCTATTTTAAGCGACAACGCGTGAATGCGCCCGATAATATCAGGGCCCAAAGCCGCATGAATGGCCCGATGTTTCGCAATTCTTGACTGCCCGTCCAACGCCGGCGCGGCGATTTCGACGCGCCAGTGGCTCTCTCCTGACCCGTCGTCACCTGCGTGGCCTGCGTGTAGATGGCTTTCGTTGATCACGTCCAGCGATGTGGGCGCAAATGTCGCTTCTAAAGCGGTGCGAATTTCGTCGTCTAATGCCATTATTTTATCTCCTGCCCCTTCAATCTTCGTACAGAGGGTCTATGCTCTGTCGTCCGAGTCGGAAAGGTAGTGCAATGGTCAAAGACGATCCCTTTGGTTTCAATATGTCGGTGTCCGCCAGCAAAAAGAAGAACCCGCGCGGCCGTCGTGGGATGTCTGGCGCGTCTGAAACATCTACGCGCATTTGTGAAAAACCCGGCTGCCAAGAGCCCGGGCTATATCGCGCGCCCAAAAACCCAGACGTACTGGATGACTTTTACTGGTTCTGTAAAGATCACGTGCGCGAATATAACCTTGGCTGGAATTTCTTTGATGGCACCACCGAAGCGGAAATTAACGCTCAGCAGTCTAAGGACCGTGTTTGGGAACGCGAAACATCAAGCTTCAAGAAATCCGACGAACAGCGTGCGTGGGCTCGCCTTGGCGTGGATGACCCGCATCAGGTGCTTGGCGGTAATGCCACCCAAAACCCTGGCAAATCCGTAACAGGCTCTACCCGGAAACTGCCCGCAACGGACCGCAAGGCGATTGAAATCCTTGAAGCTAAGGATCACTGGACCAAGGCGGAAATCCGCAAAGCCTATAAAAAGCTGATTAAGG
>CAYOSK010000187.1:0-4133 GCA_964406585.1 uncultured Octadecabacter sp.
GGCTGGTGGTGGATATGAGCCATTCCGGGGATCGCTCGACGCTCGAAGCAATTGACGCATCCGCGCGTCCCATCGCGATCACACATGCAAACCCAAGCTGGTGGCATCCGGCACGGCGCAATTTTGGCGATGATGTGTTGCGTGCGCTGACGGCGCGGGGCGGGATGCTGGGCTTTTCTGTTTATCCACATCACCTTGCCGGCGGGTCAGCCTGCACACTGGATAGTTTTTGCCAAATGGTCGCCGAAGCTGCGTCGCGTTACGGGGCAGGCCACCTTGGGATTGGAACCGATTTATGTCAGGATCAGCCCGATAGCATCGTGGAATGGATGCGGGTTGGGCGGTGGTCCAAAGTGGTGGATTATGGCGAAGGGTCCGCAGACGCGCCCGGTTTCCCACCGATGCCAGATTGGTTTAACGATAACCGCGATTTCGGCAATATTCGTGACGGATTGCGAAAGACGGGCCTGTCCGCGCATGACGTTGATGGAATCATGGGCGACAATTGGCACCGCTTTTACGGTGAAAATTTCGGGCCCCTCGCCACCTAATTTGCACGCGATGTCGTTTCCGAGCAAACGAGATGTGTTTTTGGCTTTGACGGTGCTGACACCTCTGGCAACATTACCCAATGTTAGACACGATCCTATCAGTCCCAAGAACGCCATTGCGCGCGCCTGAAACAGTGATGCGTTTGCGTCGGATGGGGGCATCGTTTCCGACGCGTTTGTCGTTTTTGCGGGTCTTGTTGCGCCGTCTGGCAGCAGAAAATTCTGACGTAACCCGCCCAATCTGGAACATTGATGCGGATGGATTTGGCCATGCTGTCTACAGCGTTGATTTGGGCGGATATACCTATTCACTGGTCGCCGTATCGAGCGAATTGGCACCCGAACAGCGGACCGATCGTGTCATCGCAACCGCGTGGGACACGGCCTATGTGCTGTATGACGGGGTGCCAACGCGCGCTGAAATCGCCCGCATCGTCGCAACTGCGCCAACCCAAGAAGCCGCGCGGTATACCCCGCGTGATCTTGTCCTGAGCCGAGCTAATAAATCCGTACGTTTGTTCGCCCATGTGGTCGATCGTTTGCGCGCGGGGCAACAGCCGGATGCGCAATTGGTGCGCGACACCGGATATCTAATGCGGACAACCGCCGTTTACGGCAATGGTAAATTCGGGATCGCCGATCGCGATGTGATCGCCAAGCGCCCGGGGCTTAACGGGCCATTCATGGCCGAAATGTTAACAGTCTGGTTGATCCGCGGCTTTACGCATGATCTTGCCGAACATCTGGGCGGTGCCCCTCTTGATCCTGCTTTGAAACGCCATCTTGGGATTGGCAATTCTACAGGTCTAGGGATGGCGCCATTCTTGGTGTCGCACCCGATGCTGTTAAACGCTTGGATTACTGCACGCGAAACGGCGTTGGCGCGGGTTCGCGCCATTGATCGGCTTTCGGTTGCGCAGATTGAAACGATCTACGATCTTACGGTCCGCGCAGCACAACACCTTGCCGAATGGTCTGTCGCGGATGTGATCGCGCAGTCGCGGATTGACACGATTCGGGACGAATGGCCGCAAATTGCAGCGGCAATGACCCCCGAAACCTTGTCTGGCACACGTCCAATTGAAACTGTCTGGCAGACTTCGTCGGACCTGAGTGTTGATACACAAGAACTGCTTGCAACGTTGCTGATCGAACCGTTCGGCGATCTGGTGGATGATCTTGCGGCTTCTATGGCAACCGAACGTGTCGGGGTCCTTAACCCGGCCATGGGTTGCGCAGAGGTTGCGGATTTGATCAATCGCGATTGGGCGTGGGCGCTGGGCGATTACGATGATCCGCAGGCCTGTCATCAATTCTGGTACGTGTCACAGTCCAAGGCCGAACCGCGACTGGGTTTGCGGCATTCCGAACCGGGTGCCGAACGCGAAAGCCCCCTCGACATTGCCCGGCAAGTTTCCTGTCTGGCGCGGGATCTGCCCGGCGCGGGTTCGGTGGCGGCGTTTTTGGCCGAACACCCGCACCACCGCGCGGCGTTGCGACGGGTGCAAGGCCTTGGACATGCGCCCTACGCTGAAATCCGCGATAATCTGATCGGGCAGGATTGTCTGCCGATCGATATGCTGCGCTGCAAACTGTCGTTCTTCGGCGCAGCGAAGTTCGATCCGAAATCAGATCGCTGGACGCGGATCACCCTGTGTCAGGGCGCCCCTCTCTGGGGGGAACTGGACGAAGTCGATGATTGGTGGCTGCCCACCTTTGCGGCATGAACACCCCTTTGGACCTGTCAGGCAATGAAGTTCAGGCCCTTGTTCTGAAAGCCGCGCGCGGGGGCGATGTGCCCTTGGGTCTAGCCGAAGATCTTGCAGCGGCGGCGCAGTTTCTTGATCTGGATGCTCTTACCGAGTGTCCGTGTCGCGGTGAACCAACACAGATTTCGATGATCGCAACTGCTTTTGACCAAGTGGCAGCAGGCGAAGGCCCGCAAAAGGTAAACGCGGACCCCGCATTGATAGCTGCCTACGCGCAGATGATTGAAACGCACCAGCACTGCACCGTCGATCTCACCACGTACGAAAACGGCGCGAAGATCACGGCCATTGAGCAAACCCGACCACAGGTTTCTCACCCGCTTGGGCGACGGTTGGTGCCTGAAACACTTGCTCATCATCTTGCTGATATGGCGGCCAAAACGTTGGTGCCGGAAACCGATGCGTCCCGTCTTGGTGGGGCAGGTGCGGGACTAACCGACAACGACTAAGCGAACGGATCATCCCGATACCCGACACCCGCAAGATATAATCCATGCGGCGGGCAAACTGGCCCGCAGGCCGCACGGTCACGGGCCACAAGGGCGTCTTCCACGTCCTGCGGGGCCCATGCGCCCGCACCAACGCGTTCCAATGTGCCGACGAAACTGCGGACTTGGTTGTGCAAAAAAGACCGCGCGCGCACATGGAATTGAATTTCTTGCGCCCCATCTATGCGGGCGATGTTTTCAACACGCAATTCATCCAATGTACGCAGCGGGCTGTCGGCCTGACAAATGGACGACCGAAAGGTGGTGAAATCATGCCGCCCCAGTAATCGGTTCGCGCCGTCCTGCATCGCAGCAGCATCAAGCGGCTGGCTGATCTGCCAAACTTTACCGGCCTCCAACACCAAAGGCGCGCGGCGCACCACAAGGCGAAAGAGATAGCGCCGTTCATGTGCGGAAAACCGAGCGTGCCAATCATCGGCCACCCGCGCACAGGCGACAATGGCGACAGGCGCGGGCTTAAGATGATAATTCAACGCCTCGGACAGGCGGAATGGGTCCCAATCTTTTTCCAGATCACAATGCGCCACTTGGGCCAGCGCATGTACGCCCGCATCCGTACGCCCCGCCGCCGCAATCGTATGATCACGCGGTTCCAGTTTCGCCAATGCCGTTTCAACTGCGCCCTGCACAGAGGGCACATCGGCCTGACGTTGCCAGCCGCTAAACGGCGCACCGTCATATTCGATTTTTAGGGCGTATCTGGGCATATTCGGCGGCTTAGGGGGGAAGACGCGCGAAATCAATCCCTACACATCGCCCGCGCGCCCTCCTATCTTGGGGCGAACACATCACAAATGAGGCGCCATTTTGGTTATCACTACCCTTGCAGACGGCATCACGCGCAGCGTCGGGGCCGTGACAGACACGATCAGCGCGCCGTTTTCAGATCCTGTTATCCGTCTTGGGGTGACGGGCCTTAGCCGTGCGGGAAAGACGGTGTTCATCACATCCCTTGTTGCCAATTTGCTGGACCGTGGTCGTATGCCGCAATTTCGTGCAGCTGCATCTGGCGCGATTCAAACCGCTTATTTGCAACCCCAGCCCGATGACACGATCCCCCGTTTCGCCTACGAAGATCACCTTGCCGCGCTGACCGCGAAACAACCGGTCTGGCCCGAAGGGACGCGGCGGGTTTCTGAACTGCGCGTGTCGTTAAGGGTGCAGCCAACGGGGCTAATCGGGTCTTTTCAAGGGCCGCGCACGGTCCATCTGGACATCGTGGATTACCCCGGCGAATGGCTTTTGGATCTTGGGCTGATCGACAAAGACTTTGCCAGCTGGTCAGCCGAAGTGCTTGGCCGACT
>CAYOSK010000188.1:0-4125 GCA_964406585.1 uncultured Octadecabacter sp.
CCACCGGTTTTGAGAACCGCAAACATATCGTTTTCCTTTTCCATCGCGTCTCTGGGGTCCCTTATTTATAAGGCGTTCATCGCTTTCGCGACCCGTGGACAGCGCGCCCTGCATGGGGCGAATTTACGCTTACCCCAAACAAATGTCTTGCTTGGATGGCGGCTTATCGCGAAGGCTCGTGTTCAAGTCAACCCAATGCAGGCCACACATGCGCAAATTCGCCTTTATTCTTATGACCTTCGCTGCCGGATGCACAGGAGACGCCAACCATTTGGGCAATCCGTTGTTGTTACCCCTCAATGCGATCGGGTCCAGCATCGCCAATGCCAGTTACAATGAAACCCGCGGCAAGGTCGAAGTGTTTGTCAAAACCAATCACCCTGCCCTTGTGGCGGATATTCGACGCGGTGGCGGGCCGATGTTAACCAAGGCGTTTGACATTGCTGATGTCCCAAAAGGCATTCGCGCAGAACATACATTGCAGCTGCAATCTGATCTTGCGCTTTACGCAAGCAACCTAGATGCACTTGTTGTCGCAATCATGGTTGTATCCGCCTGACGTCTAAATCGCCCAGCTAAATCCGGTTTCTTCTTCGGATCGATCCCAAAGACGCATCATCACCGATTTATCATATGCGTAGGGTTCCAATGTGCCCTTGCCCACGGGGCCTGTGATCTCCATCCGCCCTGTTGGCCCATATAACGCGCGCTGTTCCAGCCCGTCTTGCGTGGCGCACATCACTTCGGGATAGGCCCCGCGCGTGGCCGTTTGCACCAATGGCGTTTTTGTCATTAACCACCAGACGGCCCGCGTGAGTGCGCCGCCACTTGTGCTGATGAGGGATGTTGACGATGATCCGGGGTGGCAGACGTAAACCTCAACATGTTTTTCAGCCGCCTGAACCCTGTCTTGCAGTTCGTATGCGAACATCATCTGCGCCAATTTACTTTGGCTGTAGGCTGGGTTGGCACTGTATTTCTGATCCCAATGTAAATCATCAAACCCAATGGTCCGACGGCCCATCTTATAGCCAAGACTGGCGACCACAACGATACGACCTTTGCTGTGATTTATCAGATCAAACAGCCCACCACACAAAACGAAATGGCCGTAATGGTTCGTTCCAAAATGGCTTTCGAACCCATCGACCGTGCGTTGATGCGTTGGCACTTGCGCTATGGCAGCATTGCAAATCAACGCATCAAGTGTTGATACAGTCTCCTTCACCTCTTGTACCGCGGACCGCACGCTGGCCAAATCGGCAAGGTCCATACGGATAAACCGCACATCCGCCTGATCGCCAAATTCGTCCCGAAGGCTGCTCAGCGCCGCCAAAGACTTTTCTTTGCTGCGATTCAACATCACAACACCCGCACCCTTTGACAAAAGATGACGCGCCGCCTGATACCCTGTCCCCGCGTTGGCACCGGTGATCACGTAGGTTTTGCCCGTCAGTGACCCAAGGTATTCTGGGGTCCAACCCATTGGGCCAAAAGGGGTTTCGGACATATCAAAGTTCCTGCGATGTCATTTCCAAAGCAGCCGCCCGGCCCAGTGAACGGCTGATCCCGATGAACAACCGATCAAAACTTTCAAACATTGCCCGATTGATCTCGCCACCCGCTTCGGTTTCGGAAAAAGCGATATAGGCTTGCAAATCTTCGTCATCAAGCGGTGCATATGCCAGATACAGGAACGAATAGATCCACTCGGTTGTGTTGTCGCGAATATCGCCTTCTTGGCTCCAGACATCTGTCAGTATCTGATCTTCGCTCAGCGCGCCATCAAACGCATTGCCGTCCAACAACCCGTTATAAAACGCCAGATTTGAATTCAGGGCCCCTGCAACGTTGGTTTCGATCAGGTTGTTGGTTTCTACAAATTCTTCAACAAGCGCAAATCGCGGATTGTCGTCGGCCATTGCAATCGCCACCGCATCTTTGCTGGCTTCATCAACCGCATCATCCAAAAGCGCGCGTCGTGCCGACACTTCTAGCCCAACAATCATTTGCCCTTGGTCTGATCCAAAAAACGCGATGATTGGATCCAATTCAACCCCGTCCATGGCTGCGTCAAAATCGACCCGGACCATATCAACCATACGGTCATAATCATAAATCTGTGCAACGGTCTGCGTCCAATCCGCCGACGGGTCGCCAGCAAACAAATCTGCCCCAATCGTTTCACCGTAGCTTTCACCTTCAAGGCGCATGATATCCACAATGTCAGGCAACATCAGAAGGTCAAACAGCGCACTGGCGTCGCTGTCTTGTGCCGCAGCGGGAACAGCGAATGATAAAGCAGTAACGATCGGCGCGACGCGCATAAACATATGGATGACCTTTTTGTTTCCTTCCATAGGAATAGGCATCACAGCGCCCGTTTCCAAGAGGGTACGCGCAAGGCTAACACGATTGTCAGGAAACCGCTTGCGCGAAACGACCGGTCCGATTATCACGCGCTCGATCATCGTCGCGGAGAGGTGGCGGAGTGGTCGAACGTGGCGGTCTCGAAAACCGTTGACCCTTCACGGGGTCCCAGGGTTCGAATCCCTGTCTCTCCGCCAAGACATCCAACTGTTGGCTAGAACGAAGGATGGCGGGCCTTTATAAACGCATGCCTTGTACAACTTTTACCTGCGCAAGCATTCCTTAGTCTGACGCGCGCTTCATGCGTTTGTTTTCCAGTCGCTTATGAACTTTGGCCAAGCCGATGTGAAACCGCTCGACGTCGGGCTTAAGCGCGACAGCCTTTTCCATGGCAGATGCCGCCCTGCCAAGATCGCCAGATGTTTCGAGGACGCGCCCCAACTGAAAATGTATTTGCGCGTTGTTTGGGATTTTCTCTGATGCAGTTTCAAGTACACCGATGGCGTCACTGCGTTGATCACGTTTGACAAGAACCCGAGCAATCCCGATATGAAACGCCGGTACGGACGCATCAATTGCACATGCCGTGCGCATGGACATCAGCGCGCCATCCAGATCGGCCTGTTGTTCAAAACAGGTCCCCATTTGGAAATGAAGGGCAGCAGAGTTTTCATGTCGCGTAATCGCGGTTTGCAAAACTTTGATCAAGGCTTGCATATCCTCGCCCCGACCAAGCACCCGCGCCAAACCTTCGTGAAACCGCGCCTGCGTGTCGTCCAATTCAATTGCGCGGCGCATGGCGATGCTGGCCCCGTCCAGATCACCGGATTTTTCCAATAGAACGCCAAGCCTGAAATGGTAATGCGCACGATCATCGGCAGCCACAGCAGCCGTGCGAACCAATGCAATCGCGTTTTCTAAGCGCCCGGCGCGTTCAAGTGTTCTGCTGTTTTCCATCTGAACTTGCGGTATTTGATCGACGCAGGGTGATCTTGCGTCACCGGGGCTTTGGGTTTGCAGAAACTCTGTCCATTGCGCGCCGACCTCATCAAACGCCTGTTCCTTTTGATCATCCGCAAAGCCCGCGAATAGACCTTCGGCGCGTTCAACAAGCCGCGCGAGGACTGGATCAACATCCAATTCTACGTCAGATCCCTGAAAATGACGTGCTGTAGGGTCTAGAAACCCATCCAATTGCGCTGCCATTTTCTTGGGAACTTTATCAATGTCCGGCAATGTCGTGGACTGCGTGATCGGGCGCAACGCAGCCCGCCAGTCTTTCAAAAGGTGACTGTAGTTGATGATGACACGATGTTGTCCACGAGTATTTTTTTCGGCGTCCAGCATGTACCCAAGCCACACCTGCACGGCATGCGCGATGGTCAACTTATCCCGACGTGCCAAAGATTGAGCGACCTCGAGCGGGTTGCGATATGCGATCAGGTAAACGGTTTTTGCATGTCGGGACGCAAACGCACCTTGCCAGATCGGCAAAACGCGCGACAGGCGCGGGTCTTTGAGAACGACAGATCCCGACGCGCCAAATTCTGCATCCAATAAACTGTGCGCTTGTGCGCGAAGGGCATCGAACGTTGCGGTCTTTGTCCAGCCCTGCGCCATCGGTTTCGGATCAGCCCAATGACGATCAAAATGCCCAAAGACATCGGTGTTAAATTCTACAATGGATTTAGGTTCCCAATAGCCGGACGCGTTAAAGCTATTGGCATCCATCAGATTGTCAGAGGTGCGAGGACC
>CAYOSK010000189.1:0-4097 GCA_964406585.1 uncultured Octadecabacter sp.
TTGGGCAGTTCTACGGCGACCGTGAACCGCCGCGTATGGTGCTGCTATCGCACGGTTTGGATGATGAAGACCTCGTGATCAACGCCCTGAGCGAAAAGGCGGGGCGAAGAGTTGACATCATCGTCCCCCAGCGCGGCGAAAAGGCCGAACTTGTGTCGGGCGCGGCGCGCAATGCCCGCGAAAGCCTTGGCCGCAAGATGTCGGAAACTGCCACACAGGGCCGCCTTTTGCGCGGATTGAAAGAGGCGTTCGATTTGCCGGACGTCCCCCAACGCGTTGAAGTCTACGATAACTCCCACATTCAAGGGGCCTTCGCCGTTGGCGCGATGATTGTCGCGGGGCCTGAAGGTTTTGATAAAAACCAGTATCGCAAATTCAATATCAAAGGGGACGAGCTAACCCCCGGTGATGATTTTGGGATGATGAAAGAAGTTCTGACGCGGCGATTTAAACGGCTGCTAAAAGAAGACCCGGACCGCAAACAGGGAACATGGCCCGGTCTGCTGTTGATCGATGGCGGGGCAGGACAGGTGAGTGCCGTTCGCGAGATCATGGAAGACCTTGGTGTCGGAGACGTCCCTATGGTGGGCGTGGCCAAGGGCGTGGACCGCGATCATGGGAAAGAAGAATTTTACCGCACAGGCAAGCGCGTGATGGCGCTGCAGCGCAATGATCCGGTTTTGTATTTCGTACAGCGCCTCCGCGACGAAGCGCATAGGTTTGCGATCGGCACCCACCGCGCCAAACGCGCCAAGGCGATTGGCGCAACACCGCTAGACGATGTGCCCGGAGTAGGTGCGACCCGAAAGCGCGCATTGCTGCAGCATTTCGGATCGGCAAAGGCCGTCGGGCGTGCGGCGTTGGCGGACCTTAAGGCGGTTGACGGAATTTCGGATGCGATGGCGGAGACGATTTTTGGGTATTTCAACGAAACCTAACCAAGTGTGTCGTGCGATGCTGATGTCGAATTGGCTTCGCCAATCCGATCAAAGGGGGATCCTCCCCCGTCCTTCGGACTCCCCCTGGAGTTTGAAAGAAGCAAAGACGAGGAGTGGCGCGCTAAAATGAAAACGCGTAGAGACGACATATGACGTGGAACATTCCAAATATCCTGACGCTGTTGCGTCTGCTGGCTGCCCCTGGGGTTGCGATTATGTTTTTGTATTTTGCACGGCCTTGGGCAGACTGGTTTGCGCTGGTGTTGTTCGTGGTTGCGGCCACGACGGATTGGATCGACGGGTATCTTGCACGGGCATGGAACCAACAGACCAAGTTCGGCGCGATGCTGGACCCGATCGCTGATAAGGCCATGGTGGTGATCGCGTTGCTTGTGATTTGCGGATTTTCCGGGATGGATCCTTGGATATTGTTGCCGGCCACGTTGATCATGTTTCGCGAAACTTTTGTTTCGGGTCTGCGCGAGTTTTTGGGAGATACGGTGGGAACACTAAAGGTAACGCCCCTGGCCAAATGGAAAACTGCGGCCCAGATGACTGCAATTGCAGTTTTGTTTTCCACAGGTGCCTTTGAAACCTATTTCAACATGGCAATCGAGGGAATGGACCAACCAACATTCGATGGTATTCTCAGCGGGGCGGTTCCGGATGAGGGCGGCGTGATCTGGAAGCTAAATGGTATGACCTATTCGTGGTGGATTGGCATAACACTGTTGTGGATCGCGATGGTGCTGACGGTCGTGACGGGTGCGGATTATCTGCGCAAGGCCGCGCCATTTCTAAAGGAAGACTGATGCAGGTTATGTATTTTGCTTGGGTGCGCGAGCGTATCGGATTGCCGCGTGAGGAGGTGCAAACCACCGCCGCCACCGTGGCCGATTTGGTCGCCGAATTGCGGGGCCGAGAAGCGCGCTATGATGTGGCGTTTTCGGACACCTCAGCTTTGTGTGTTGCCCTTGATCAAGAGCTTGCGGATTTTGACGCTCCTCTCGATGGGGTACGCGAAGTGGCATTCTTTCCACCTATGACGGGTGGCTGAATGATCCGGGTGCAGGCACTGCCGTTTGATCCGGGGGGTGAATTGAACCGGTTTTGCACCACTGTACGCGGCGCTGGTGCGGTGGTGAGTTTTACCGGAATTGTGCGTGATGTTGCGGGCCATTTGTCGGCTATGGAGATCGAACATTATCCCGGCATGACCGAAAAGGCGTTGGGGTCGATCCGCGAGGATGCGATGCAGCGGTGGTCTCTTGCCGGTGCGCTGATCATTCACCGATTTGGCCGGCTTGAGGCAGAAGATATGATCATGATGGTCGCGACTGCGTCCAAGCATCGCAAAGATGCCTTTGAGGCGGCCGACTTTCTGATGGATTACCTCAAATCCCGCGCGCCATTCTGGAAAAAAGAAGTCACGGCGCAGGGTGAAGATTGGGTTGCGTCTCGGGTTGAAGACGAAGACGCGCTGAAACGTTGGTAGCTATCCCAATTGTTTGCAGGTGGTATGTTGTGGGCAGGTGATCAAATGATCGTTAACCAAACCGCAGGCCTCCATCCAAGCGTAGACGATTGTAGGGCCGCAGAATTTGAACCCGCGTTTCTTGAGGTCCTTTGAAAATGCGACCGACAGGTCCGTTGATGGCGGGACATCTGCCAGCGTGGCAAAATCAGTTTGTAGTGGCGCGCCGCCGACCCAGCTCCAGCAATATGCGGAGAAATCTTCAATTTCCAGATAGGCACGTGCGTTTGTAATCGTGGCTTCGATCTTGCCGCGATGTCGGATGATGCCTGCATCCTGCAGGAGGCGGGCGACATCCTGTTCGCCCCATTGGGCGATCACGGCTGGATCGAACCCTTTAAACGCGGCACGAAAATTTTCCCGTTTCTTCAGGATCGTTATCCAGCTTAGCCCAGCTTGAAACCCGTCCAAGATCAGCTTTTCCCATAACGCGCGGCTGTCCCATTCAGGCACGCCCCATTCGGTATCGTGATAGTGCGTGTAGATCGTTTCAGACCCGGCCCAGCCGCAGCGTTCGGACATGATGTTCCTCCGGTATTATTTCTCTAATTGAGTTCAAATGCCGAACCTTTACCAGCCCTTAATAGCGATTGTGCATGGTCAACAAAGAAAGGGGTTGGGACATGGCTGTGATGAAACCAACGGATGCCTGGGATGACCAGACGCCGCGCGATCCGTTGGATTATGCGGTTAGTGTGCGTGACAAAGATGTATTGTCGATGGTGCGCACGGCGCTGGCGTCAGACAATTGCAAGCTGGCCTTGCAACCTGTGCGCGCGGCCCAAGACGGGTATCCGATTGCGTTCCACGAATGCTTGATCCGCGTCATGGATGAAACTGGGCGGATTATTCCGGCGGCGCAATTTATGGGGCAGATCGAAGAAACCAGCCTTGGCCGTGATGTTGATGCTGCTAGCCTTCGACTTGCGTTTCATCTTCTTGAACAGCATCCGGATGTTCGATTGTCTGTAAACGTGTCGGCGCGTTCTCTTGGTGATGCGGCGTGGCGGCGCATTCTGGATCGTGAACTGCAGGCGCGCGCGGTACATGTCGATCGTCTTATTCTTGAGATCAGCGAGGCGAGTGCGATGCAACTGCCTGAGGTCGTGATCCGCTTCATGCAAGAAATGCAGCCCTATGGGCTCGCCTTCGCGCTGGATGACTTTGGCGCGGGGCTGACAGCGTTTCGCCATCTCAAAGATTTCTTCTTTGATCTTGTGAAGGTCGATAGCCATTTCACCCGCAACATCCACCGGGATCCAGACAATCAGGTAATGGCAGAGGCGTTGATTACTGTTGCCCAACAGTTTGAGATGTTCGCCGTTGCTGAAGGGGTCGAATCACAGGCCGAGGCTGATTTTCTGATCTCGATCGGGGTGGATTGTGTGCAGGGCTATCATTTCGGGGTCCCCAAATTTTCGATTTAACTGGTACGTCAGCGCTAACACGCCTTCGCACCTAGCAATTCAGCCCCACGCATTGCGAATGTCGCGTTGCGATTGTTGTGCCTACGTCATACTACCGTGCTTAACGGCGGCAGAGGGCCCCGTTCGCCGCGTGGCTCTCGGATCCGTCTATCAGCCGGACCAAGAGAGGACTCAGTCACATGACAAACGTAGTAATTG
>CAYOSK010000190.1:0-4021 GCA_964406585.1 uncultured Octadecabacter sp.
TTCTTGCGAACGCGGTTGGAAGGCTGAAATGTACGCTTCATTGCGTCTCTCCGGTTTGTGGGCGAACCCCGAAAAGGATTCGAGCCCCGTTTGATCTCGAAGCCCTGCTAATAGGAGGGGTCGCGGTGTGTGTCAACGCGCGCAAACCCGATCTTTGGCGAATTTCTGCAACAAAGCATAATTCTGCACCTGCGAAATGTTACAGAGTTCACAGTCAACGGTAACAAAAGGGCCTTAAAACGCTGCTCTGCATCAATGGCGCGTGATGAACGCGGGGCAGGGGTATCGGTATTGGGCGGGGTCGTTCATCTAAAGGTCAACCGAGATACCCTAAGGATCAGAGACGTGACCGACATGACTGACGCACCAGAACCCAATGCCTTTGTGAAACGCTTACCGATCATCGTGATCGGTGTGGTAGCGATTTTGGGCGCTTATTTCTTGCGCGATTACCTGACGTTTGATGCGCTGGCTGAGAACCGGGAAACGCTGATCGGGTTTCGCGATGCCAACTATCTGCTGACGGTTCTGGTGTTCATTGCCATTTATACGGTCGCGGTGGCGTTTAGCCTGCCCGGCGCGTTGATCCTGACGCTGTCCGGTGGGTTCCTGTTTTCGACCTTCCCTGGCTTTCTTTACAACGTAACGGGCGCAACAATTGGCGCGACGGCGATCTTCCTGGCTGCGCGCTGGGGCTTTGGTGAAAAGCTGGGTGCAAAGCTTGAAGGGTCCGACGGGATCGTCAAAAAGATCAAAGACGGCATCGACGAAAACCAGTGGTCGATGCTGTTCCTGATCCGATTGGTGCCTGCGGTGCCATTTTTCCTTGCGAACCTGATCCCCAGCTTTCTCGAGGTCCCGCTGCGCCGGTTCGTTATTTCAACGTTCCTTGGCATTATTCCGGGGTCGATTGTTTACACCTCTGTTGGGGCGGGGTTGGGCGAAGTGTTTGCTGCTGGCGAAACACCTAACCTTGGAATTATTTTTGAACCCCACATTCTATTCCCAATCATCGGGCTGTGTGTGCTGGCTGTTCTGCCCATCGTCATCAAAGCCCTGCGCGGCAAGAAAGGCCTGTAATTATGTCCCGTATCAAAACTGACGTTTGCATCATTGGCGCCGGGTCCGGCGGATTGTCCATCGCGGCGGGTGCCAGCCAAATGGGTGCCAAAGTTGTCCTGCTGGAAGGGCATAAAATGGGCGGCGATTGTTTGAACTACGGCTGTGTGCCGTCCAAAGCGCTGATTGCGGCAGGCAAGCAGGCCTATGCAATGGCCAACACAGGTGATCTGGGTGTGACCGCTGTGACACCGACAGTGGATTACGCTGCAGCCAAAGATCACGTTCGCAAGGTCGTCGAAACCATTGAACCCGTCGACAGCCAAGAACGGTTCGAAGGGTTCGGGGTGCATGTCATCCGCGAATTTGGACGCTTCATTTCGAAAACCGAAGTCCAGGCAGGCGAACATGTGATCGAAGCGCGCCGCTTTATCGTGGCCACTGGTTCTGGCCCTTTTGTCCCACCTATTCCGGGCTTGGATGACGTTGATGTTTATACCAACGAAAACATCTTTGAACTGCGCGATCGCCCAGATCACTTGATCGTCGTTGGCGGCGGCCCAATTGGAATGGAAATGGCACAAGCGCATTTGCGTCTTGGATCCAAGGTCACCGTGATCGAAGGCGCCACGGCAATGGGGAAAGATGATCCCGAAATGGCGGCGATTGTCTTGGATAAGCTGCGCGCTGAAGGTGTTGAAATTATTGAAAACGCGCTTGCCGAAAAGGTGAGCGGCACGGACGGCACCGTAACCGTTCACACAACACAGGGTGATTTTACCGGGTCGCATTTGTTGATGGCCGTTGGCCGGAAAGTGAATGTTGAAAAACTCGATCTGGATCAGGCAGGCGTTAAATGGGATCGCGGCGGCGTAAAAGTGAATTCCGATTTGCGCAGCGTGACCAACAAAAAGGTCTATGCGGTCGGTGACGCCGCAGGTGGGCTGCAATTCACCCATGTCGCGGGCTATCATGCGGGTGTGGTCATCCGTTCTATGCTGTTCGGGTTGCCATCCAAACAGCGCACAGATCACATTCCTTGGGCGACCTACACCGACCCTGAATTGGCCCAAGTCGGTCTAACCGAAGCGCAAGCCATCAAGAAATTTGGTGCAAACGTCGAAGTGGTGCGGTTTCCTTACCATGAAAACGACCGCGCGATTGCCGAAGGCAAAACCACTGGCCTGATTAAGGTGATGGTGGTCAAAGGCAAGCCCGTTGGGGCATCCATCGCGGGTGCGATGGCAGGTGAATTGATCGGCATGTGGGCCATGGCAATCGCCAACAAAATGAAAATGTCGGCCATTGCTGGCACCGTTTTGCCCTATCCCACAATAAGTGAGATTAACAAACGGGCGGCAGGTGCTTACTTTAGCCCTAGATTGTTTGAAAGCAGCACAGTGAAGCGGGTCGTCGGGTTCGTTCAGCGCTGGCTGCCGTAAAAAGAACGGACGGCTGAATGCTCAATACCCTGTCAGGGCGATTTTTGGTTCTCACCACGATCTTCGTGTTGATTGCGGAACTTTTGATCTTTGTCCCGTCCGTGGCACGTTATCGCGAAGACTATTTTTTGGCCCGCCTCGAACGTGCGCAAATCGCATCACTGGCTCTTTTGGCTGAAGATATGATTTCGCCCGATTTGGAACTGGAATTGCTAGAAAATGCCGGTGTCTACAACGTTGTTCTGCGGCGCGATGAAGTGCGCCAACTCGTGCTGTCTTCGCCCATCCCATCGCCTATCTATAAAACTTTCGATATGCGTGACCCGTCCGCTTGGACGCTGATCAGCAATGCCATGTTAAGGATCGGTGACACGCAAGAACGGGTTATTCGCGTGATCGGCAATCCGGTGCAGGACGGTGGTTTGTTGATCGAAGTCACTCTTGCCACACAGCCGCTGCGCGCCGCCTTGATAGATTATGGTTTGCGCATTCTTGCCCTGTCTGCAGTCATTTCCATTATCACGGCATCCATGCTGTTTTTGGCTGTCCGAAGGTTCCTTGTGAAACCGATCAAAGGCGTTGTCGATCATATGCAGGCCTATGCCAAATCCCCCGAAGATGCCCGCCGCATCATCACACCCGACGCCGGGGTCTTAGAGCTGCGCGAAGCAGAAGAGGCACTGGCGATGTTGCAAACCCAATTGACGGGCGCCTTGAAGCAAAAAGAACGCCTTGCGCAATTGGGGAGTGGGGTCAGTAAAATCAGCCATGATTTGCGCAATATCCTGACGTCAGCGGTGTTGTTCACAGACCGGATCGAAAATTCAGAAGATCCCACCGTGCGCCGCCTTGCCCCGAAACTTGTGAATTCGATCACCCGCGCGGTGAACTTGTGTGAAAGCACATTGGCCTTTGGTCGCGTTGATGAACCGTCCCCGCGTCTGACCCGGGTTCAATTGAGCGAAATCGTAGATGATGTTTTCGCAGGCGAACGGTTGGCGGTTGCAGATCAAGACATCAGCTTTGTTGACGATATTCCGCCCAATCTAAACGTGCGCGCGGATGGCGAACAATTGTATCGCGTGATCGGCAATTTGGTGCGCAATGCCCGCCAAGCCATCGTCGCCACGGGCAAACCCGGAGAGATTTCAATCGTGGGGTCCGAAACCGAAAGCGTTTGGGAAATTGCCGTCAATGACAACGGGCCGGGTTTACCTGCCAAAGCGCGCGAACATTTGTTCGAAGCCTTCCAAGGCGGCACCACGCGCGGCGGATCAGGGCTTGGGCTTGCGATCGCGGCGGAATTGGTCCGCGGGCACGGCGGACGCCTTGACTTGGACCGCACGGATGAAACCGGAACACGGTTCATTATTTGCCTGCCAAAATCCGATCTGACACTTTCCCCACCTGATCCGTAGTTTGCCCCTTGCATTGGTCGTGACGGGCCGCTACATCCGCCCGCAGTGGACCGATAGCTCAGCTGGATAGAGTACTTGACTACGAATCAAGGGGTCGGGGGT
>CAYOSK010000191.1:0-3995 GCA_964406585.1 uncultured Octadecabacter sp.
TGACAGTTTGATCGCCGATACACAGGGTTTTTTGCATAAGCTTCGCGACAACAACACGCGGGATTGGTTTCTGGCCCATAAACCCGAATTTGATGCAAAGCTACGTGACCCAGCCAAAGCGTTGATCGAACTGATGTCCCCTCGTCTTGCGGACATGGCGGGCTATCCTGTGTCGGCTAAACTGTTCCGCCAACATCGCGACATTCGATTTTCCAAAGACAAAACACCCTATAAGACCCACCTTCATATGATGTGGGAGGTTCAAGCAGGTGCGCGACAAGACCCGGCATTGTTCTTTGGAATTGACGGCGACGGGGTGACTGTCGCGACCGGTCTTATGGAATTTAACAAAGACGTCTTGGCAGATTGGCGCAAAATGGCGGACCTTGATGGGGCCTATATCGCAAGCAAGATCAAGGTGGCCACGGATCACGGCTATGCCCCGTGGGAGCCGACGCTAAAACGCGTGCCGCCCCCGTTTGACAAGGATCATGCCTACGGCCATTTGCTGCGCCACAAAGGTTTGATTATTGCGGGGCAGCCGGATTTAGTCGGTGATCTTCCGACAGCATTGGAAACCGCGTTTCAAGATATCTGGCCCCTGTCCGATATGCTGATCGGTGTGGCCGAAACCCCCACGATATAGGGAATTTCGACGACATCTTGCACCTATAGAACCCGATCGGCGACGTCAGTGAAGGCCTTCAATGTGACGTCAGGCAAACGCAGCTTGTCGATTCCGAACAGACCCACCCGAAACGTCCGAAAATCAGCGGGTTCATCCACAGCAAGCGGAACACCAGCCGCAATCTGCATGCCTGCGGCTGCGAATTTTGATCCATTCTGAATGTCGGGGTCATCCGTGTAGCAAACCACAACACCGGGTGCGCCAAAACCATCCGCAGCAACGGACACAAATCCCTTTTCTGCTAGGTAGGCCCGAACGCCATTGCCCAGTTCCCATTGCGCATCGCGCAGCGCGTCAAACCCAATCGCCGCGCTTTCGACCATCGTGTCGCGGAAATCGCGCAAGGCGTCTGTTGGCATTGTTGCGTGATAGGCGTGGCCGCCATTCAGATAGGCTTCCATAATCTGACGCCACTTCTTCAGATCAACTGTGAAACTGTTGGATGTCGTGGTGTCCAAGCGGTCCAACGCACGCTGTGACATCATCACCAGACCGGCCGATGGGCTAGATGACCACCCCTTTTGAGGCGCGGAAATCAAAACGTCGACGCCCGTGGCCTCCATATCCACCCATGCACATCCGGATGCGATGCAATCCAAAACCATGAGTGCGCCAACCTCATGAGCGGCTTGCGCCAGTGCCGAAATGTAAGTGTCCGGAAGGATAATCCCCGCACTTGTTTCGACATGGGGCGCAAAAACGACATCAGGCTTTGCGTCCCGTATCGCGGCGACGACCTCGTCGATCGGTGCGGGGGCAAAGGGCGCGCGGCTGTCATTACCGGTTTGGCGCGCCTTATGAACGGTGGTTTTCGCAGTAAACTCACCCGCGTCAAAAATCTGGCTCCAACGATAAGAAAACCATCCATTGCGCACGATCATAGCATGGGCATTGCCGCCAAACTGACGGGCGACCGCCTCCATTGCGTAGGTGCCACCGCCCGGGACGATCGCCACGCCTTTGGCACGATACACTTCGCACAACAACGCATCCAGATCGCGCATTACGCCCTGAAAAACCTGAGACATGTGGTTCAACGACCGGTCGGTGAATACGACTGAAAACTCCATCAATCCATCTGGGTCGACAGGCGCGCGGTAGGTATCTGGTGACATGTTAAGTTCCTCGATCTGGGTTGCGCCCTTGTAGGCGCCGAACGGTAACAGATCAAAGCCTATTTCGGTATACCAGAGCGCGCCGAAGCGCATTGTGATCGTGCGTCAGAAACATTTCAGGCCGACAGCGCGTTTTGTGGCATGGCCCAATCCACGACTGTCCGGTTTCGGCCCAGCCTTTTCGCACGATAAAGGCAATCGTCAGCGCGCTTTATTGCAGCGTCCACATGTTCGATCTTATCCTTGATGGATCCACCAACTGACACTGTGACGCTCAGCTCGCCCACCGCTGTCGGAGTACGCGCCGTTTGTACCGTTTCGCGAATGCGTTCGGCAATAACCCAACCTTCTTGCGCGCTGGCTTTGCGTAAGAAGACGACAAATTCTTCACCGCCAAATCGACAAACGATGTCTTCTTCGCGGATTTGCGCACGCATGATTTGTGCCACCGCATGGATAACATCGTCGCCGACAAGATGGCCGTGCGCATCGTTGACCTGCTTGAAATGATCAATATCAATCATAAGCGACACGCCGTAAGCATCTGGCAAATCTAGAAGACGTGCGAAAAAGAAGTCACGCGTTGCAACGTCCGTAAGCCGGTCGCGATCAACCAATGCCTGCAATTTGTGACGCAGAATGGCGTTTTCGCGCACGCGATATCCCGCCCACACACAAATTGGCATCGTGATCGAGATAACGATCATGACCGTACCAGGGATCGTGGTCCTCAAGAGTTCGACGGGAAACAAAAGGACATTAAATAAGATCGCGCAAAACAACACGAGGATCGTGATGCCAATTGCGTACCCCCAGACCCGTCCAAATAAAGTCACTAACATCTTGTGCTTCTTTCTAACACCTGTGCGGTCGGTTCTAAGCATCAAGCGTTAAACGGGTCTTAAGCTGCGTTGTTAGATCGGCCCGGGCCGCCGTTCTTCGCTAAGCAATACATTGGCTTCAACATCACCCACGCCGGGCAGCGTCATAACACGCCTGCGCAAAACGCGTTCAAAATCAGCAAGATCACGGGCAACGACACGGACGCGGTAATCGTACAACCCCAAAACATGTTCAACCAATTGGACTTCGGGGATGGCAGTGATCGCGCGTTCGAAATCCTCAAGCGAAACGCGGCCCTTCGTTGCAAGTTTGATCCCAAGGAAAACGGTTACCCCGAACCCCAACTTTGTTGCGTCCAGACTGACCCGTTGACCATTCAGAATACCGGCGTCACGTAACCGTTTGATCCGGCGCCATGTTGCTGGCTGGCTGAGCCCGACGCGACCGCCAATTGCCGATGCAGACTGCGTCGCATCCCGCGCCAGCGCCCGCGCAATTGCCCGATCCGTTTCGTCTAGTTCAATCACAACGGTAGGCTTTCGTCGTTATGTAACGTCGCCACTGTCATCAGCGCTTCGATGTCTGCAATATGCGGCAGGGCAAGAACCTGATCGCGATAGATTTCCTGATAGTGCGCCATGTCGCGGGCAATTAAGGACAAGCGGACATCCACACGGCCCAGAAATGTCTGTATTTCGGTAACTTCGGAAATCCCGCGCGCCGCATCGATAAATTCATCAAACGCCCGCGATTGGGTTTTATCAAGCGTGACCCGCAGCGACACACCAACCGAAAACCCAAGCGCAGCCCAATCGATCACCGCATATTGGCCCTTTAGAATGCCTGCTTCTTGCAATCGCCCTAACCGACGCGTCGCCTTAAGCGCGCCAACGCCTGCCCGCTGTGCCAGCTCGGCCGCACTCAGGCTTGGCTCGGCCTGCAGCTGGCGCAACAATCTACGATCCAAATCGTCAAGCATTAAATTACCGTAAAATTTCAAAATGACGCATAACAACATCACACTTACCAGAACAAATCGAAAAAACAAACCTCGTCTCGCACTGTGTGATGCGTCATAAGGCCCCCAATGCAACCCAACAAAGGATAGACCCATGCGCGTTTATTATGACCGTGACTGTGACGTGAACCTGATCAAGGACAAGAAAGTCGCCATTCTGGGCTACGGCTCTCAGGGCCACGCCCATGCTTTGAACCTGCGCGATTCCGGCGCAAAGAACCTTGTCGTTGCCCTGCGCGAAGGCTCCCCCTCCCAAGCCAAAGCCGAAGGCGAAGGCCTGACCGTTATGGGCATCGCCGAAGCTGCGGCATGGTGTGATGTCATCATGTTC
>CAYOSK010000192.1:0-3951 GCA_964406585.1 uncultured Octadecabacter sp.
ACATGGGTGCGATCCTGCGTGGTTCCCCTGATTTGCCCGCCAACTGGTTGCATATCCCGATTGGATACAACGGCCGTGCGTCATCGGTCGTCGTGTCGGGCACCGATATTCATCGACCCAACGGGCAATTTAAGGCGCCAGACCTAGACATGCCGTCCTTTGGCCCATCTAGACGGCTCGATATTGAACTTGAAATGGGCGCGATCGTAGGAACATCTTGCGAATTTGGTGCGCCGATCACGGTCAATGAGGCCGACGCGATGATCTTTGGCTACGTGTTGCTGAACGATTGGTCCGCGCGTGACATTCAAGGCTGGGAATACCAGCCGCTCGGCCCGTTTCAGGGCAAGGCATTCGGCACGTCGATCTCACCTTGGATCGTGACCACGGCGGCATTGGAACCGTTCCGCACCGCAACGCCAGAACGAGACAAGAAACTGTTGCCGTACCTCGACAGTTCCATCGACGGCTTGTTCGACATCGAACTCGAAGTTCTGATGCAGCCCGAAGGTGCAGTATCGGCGACCTCGCTGACAAAAACAAACTATAGCCGGATGTATTACTCTGCTGCCGAACAACTCTGCCATCACGCCAGCGGCGGCTGCGGTATGAACACGGGCGATCTGTTGGGGTCTGGCACGATTTCTGGCCCACAAAAATCGGAATACGGATCACTGATGGAACTCAGCTGGGCTGGGCGTGAACCGTTCACGCTCGACACCGGAGAAACCCGCACATTCATCGAAGACAACGACACGTTGACCCTGCGCGGTGCTGCAAAGGGCGACGGGTATCAAATCGGCTTTGGGGAGTGCGTCGGCACGATCCGCCCTGCCGTCAAATTCCCCGCATAAAGGACTATCACAATGGCAAAAGCATTCGCATCCCAAGGGGATATGACGGAAAAGAAGATCACGTTTGACGAAGTCGGTGAGGGTCTTTGGGCATTCACGGCAGAGGGCGATCCGAACTCTGGTGTGATCATCGGTGATGACAGCGTCATGATCGTCGAGGCGCAAGCGACACCGCGATTGGCGGGGAAGGTCATCGAAAAGGTGCGTGAAGTCACCGACAAACCAATCAGCCATGTCGTACTGACCCATTACCATGCGGTGCGCGTTTTGGGGGCCTCTGCCTACGGTGCCGATCAGATCATCATGTCTGAAACTGCGCGTGCTATGGTCGAAGAACGCGGTCAAGAAGACTGGGACAGTGAATTTCAACGCTTCCCACGTTTGTTCGAAGGCCACGAGTCCATTCCAGGCCTGACCTATCCGACGACGACCTTTAGCGACTCCATGACCGTTTATCTGGGCAAACGCCGCGTTGACATCAAACATATTGGCCGTGCCCATACGGCAGGCGATGCGGTTATTCATGTACCAGATCAGAACGTCATGTTCACAGGCGACATCGTCGAAGACCATTCCGCCTGCTATTGCGGCGATGGGTATTTCGGTGACTGGGGGCAGACGCTCGACAATATCAAAACCTACGACGTGGACGCGATTGCGCCGGGCCGTGGGGCAGCGTTGATCGGCAAGGACGCCGTTGAGCGCGCCATTGAGTCCACCCGTGATTTCGTCAACAGCACGTTTGAACCTGCCAAGAAGGTCGCCATGAAGGGCGGTTCACTAAAGGATGCATGGGACGCTGTGCGCGCGGAATGTGACCCGAAGTTCAGGGATTACGCAATCTACGAACACTGCCTCCCTTTCAATGTCAGCCGCGCCTATGACGAAGCCCGCGGCATCTGGCATCCGCGTATATGGACCGACAAACGCGATCTGGACATGTGGGCGCAGTTACAAGGATAGGGGCAAAGCAGATGGTTGATGTCAGATACGATATCGCGTTCAAACTCTACCCTTACGAAAAAGTGGCCGCGATGGGGGCCGCACCTGTGCGCCATCCCGTCGTCATCATTGGTGGCGGTCCCGTTGGGATGGCCGCTGCGCTTGATCTGGGGCGCAAAGGCACACCTGTGCTTGTGCTTGATGACCACGAAGGCGTTGGTCAAGGCAGCCGCGCCATTTGTTTTGCCAAACGCACACTTGAGATTTGCGACCGCATTGGTGCGGGCCAAGCGATGGTCGACAAGGGCGTCATCTGGAACGTCGGCAAAGTGTTTCACGGTGACGAGCGGGTGTTTGAATTCAACCTCCAGCCTGAAGACGGACACAAAGCACCTGCGTTTATTAATCTGCAACAACCCTATTTCGAAAAGTTCCTCATGGATGAAATCCGCAAGGCGCAAAGCGACGGTTGCCCGATTGAAATCAGGGGGCGCAATGCCGTCACCGGCGTTACTGCGCAGGATGATCATGTCAGTATCGACATTGATACACCGGACGGACCTTACAAGCTTGAGGCAGATTGGCTGATCGCCTGCGATGGCGCACGCTCGCCCACGCGCGATATGTTGGGCCTGAGCTTTGACGGACGCGTGTTTGAGGATAATTTCCTGATCGCCGATGTCAAAATGACGGCTGATTTTCCAACCGAACGCTGGTTCTGGTTTGAGCCACCGTTTGAAGGCGCGGGCGCGTCTGCGTTGCTGCACAAACAGCCCGATGATATTTGGCGGATCGATTTTCAGCTTGGCTGGGACATTGACCGTTCCAAGGAACTGCTCGAGGAAAACATCCGCGCCCGCGTGGATGCAATGCTGGGCGCGGGCACAGACTATGAGCTGGAGTGGACCTCGATCTACACATTTCAGTGCCGCCGAATGGAGAAATTCCGCCATGGTCGGGTTCTATTCGCTGGAGACAGCGCGCATCAAGTTTCACCATTCGGAGCGCGAGGTGCGAATTCGGGCGTGCAAGACGCGGACAATCTGGCTTGGAAGCTTGATCTAGTTGTCAAAGGCCTCGCACCAGAAAGCCTGCTCGACAGCTATTCCGAAGAACGCGTGTACGGCGCTGATGAGAACATCCTTAATTCTACCCGCGCGACAGATTTCCTGACCCCCAAGAGCGACATCAGCAAGGTCTTCCGAAATGCCGTTCTGGAACTTGCGCAAAAGCATGCGTTCGCGCGCCCCTTGGTTAATTCAGGCCGCCTGTCGGTGCCCTGTGTTTATGATGGATTGTCACTGAATGGGCCGGACGCATTGAGCGGCCCGGACCGCAGCCGCGTTGGTGCGACCTGCGCCGATGCGCCGTTGACTGATGGGTATTTGCTGGATGAGTTGGGGGACAAGTTCACGATTCTGGCAATCAATACTGCGCCGCCCGAAATTGTCGACGTTGATGGAATTGCCATCCGTACACTTGAACTGAACACCACCTGCGATGATCCTTCTGGGGCGATAGCAGCGAGGTACCTTGGCGATGAACCCTTCGGTCTCTATCTCATCCGCCCTGATCAGCATGTGGCGGCGCGTTGGACGACCGCGGCGGGCGCCGACATCAAAGCGGCTGTTCAAACCGCAATAGGACGAGGAACGTGAAGATGGATCTCAATCTCACCCCGAATATCGCCGACCCTGACGGGTTCTATGATGAACTTCTGGCAGCACATCAGGACCTAACAAAAGAGCAAAGCGATGCGTTCAACGCGCGGCTGATCCTTGTTCTGGCCAATCACGTAGGCGATCAGGAGGTGTTGCGCTCAGCCTTGGTTGCAGCCAAGTAGCAGTCTTGAAAGGCAGGGAAACCACACGCAAAGGCGAACAGTGTTCCTGAATATCACAGGTGATCATTGGACCTATCGCGCTTTCGTGCCGCTCTAAGTGCTCGTTTACACAAAGCAGGTTCGCCAGCGCGTCAGGGCCATTCAAGCGCAACAAATGCGAACAGAACAAAAACAGAATGTTTAAACATTTGTTTAGACTTCAATGAGCGGGAAGCCGGATAGCCCGCTAAGTCATCGAAAATAAATGGAGGCGAGTACCGGATTCGCGCGAAATCAATATAATATATATTGATATCAGTAATTTAAATGCTT
>CAYOSK010000193.1:0-3926 GCA_964406585.1 uncultured Octadecabacter sp.
AGCATTTGAAACACCAAATTGCGCCCGATCGTAAGACAACGCAGACGCATCAGGAGTGTTTTCCAAAGCCTCCATATCAGATCGTCGAATTGTGACAGACGACAACGGAATACCCCGTTGCATGGGTTCAAGAACAAAAGTGTCAACAGAAGCTGGCGCAACCTGTGTCAAGATACGCGCCACCCGTCCAACGCCTTGGGCCTCGGCGCGGTAATTCGTGTTTTGGTACCGCACCCGCATCGTTGATCCCGTGACTTCGGCACCCTGCAACCTGAACCCGTCTTCTGCCAAAATAGCACCAAGGCTTCGAACAGCCGTGCTTTGCTCAGCTTGGGTATCCCATGACGCAGCCTGCGCCAGATCACCAGATCGCAAAGCGACCGGGATCGGTGCGGGATCCAAACCGCTTGGAAACGCCGCCGTCTTAGGATCAATAATGATCGTCGCAGATACACCAATATCGGTGCCGTACATGTAATATGCACCCAACTGGTAGGAATCGCGCGGCTGCCATTTCACACCAAAGTTCAGCGGCGATTGACGATCAAACCCAAGCAATGTCGTTTCGCGTTCATAAATATCGGACGAATATTCGGCCAGCACTGTCCATTCGTCATTTACGCGCCATTCCACACCACCAAAGAACGCAGCATCCCCGCGAAAGAATTGACCCGTTAGCAGCGTGCCGCCCGTTCCAACACTGGCATCTGGGCGGGTTTCGAACCGATCATCAATCACACCAAGCGGATTGGTAAAACCGTTTAGGGACCCAAGGCGCCCCCACCCTAAACCGCCGGTTACGCGTAGGCTCGGCGTCAGTGTTTTGGTCGCGACCAGATACTCACTGCTATAACGTCCGGTACCAATAAAGTCGCGCAACCCAACCGCAAGCGCGGGCAGGTATTGGCCCTCATCGCTGATCTGGTATTGCACATCGAAACTTCGATCGTAGGTGTCGATCAGCCCATAGCGAAAACTGCCGGTCAGGCGCGGCAGAAGCTGAAACGAAAACGTTGAACGTTGGTTGTCCCCGAAAACGGAAATTGTCGCCGAGACTTCTCCATCTGGCGGGGCAACGGCCGAAGGCATATCAATGATACCCGGAGTTCCGTAAAGCGTGTAATTCGCACGCCAGTCATCTTGCGCAATGACCGGCACCGCGGCGAATGACGTGGCAACAGCCACAGCAAAGCCTGTAAATTTATTAAAAATAGCCATAGCTAACGTCTGACATTGTAACCTGCGTTGTCGCAACCCTATTCTGTTTTTGACGATAACTAGATGTCGAGGGTGGGAGATATGCCATACTCAAACTCGGAGGATTCACGTGACCATAACAATTCTTGGCGCAAACGGTAAGCTCGGCGCGATGATCGCAAACGGTGCGCGCCAAGCAGGGCTCGTATGGCAGACCCAAGCCCGCGCAGGCGAGGCAAGCATTATCTGGTCTGGTGATTTCGAAGAACCCGCGGCCAAACATGTGCTAAAATCTGACAGTGTCTTGATCAATATGATTGGGAAAACCGGTGGTGACCCGGCTGATATGCAAGCCGCAAACGTCGATTTCGTACGGTCGCTTTTGCATCATGCCGCGATGAAAGGCATTGCGCATGTTGTATTGGCTTCATCAGCAGCCGTTTATGGCATGGGTGACGGGCGCGCATTTAAGGAAACAGACCAAACCAAACCAACAACGCCTTATGGGCTTTCAAAAGTTGCGATGGAACGTCTCGCAGAGAAAGCTAAGGTGCCGGTTACGATTTTACGCATTGGAAACGTTGCTGGGGCGGACGCGCTTTTGGCTGCGGCGCGCCGGTTCGTCGATTTGCATAAGCCAATGGATTTGCACCGTCTGCGCAACGGCGACGCGCCGCGAAGATCCTACATCGGCCCAGATGATCTGTTTCACGCAATCCATCGCTTAACAAAGCCGCACGACGGCCCGCCACGCATCGTCAACGTCGCCCATCCGCAATCTGTGTCACTCGATTCAATGCTGCGTGCTTATAAGGCGCAAGTTTTGCCGGAGCTAGAATGGCAAGACACCCCCTTGCCCGATGGCGTACCCGGCTGTGTGACTTTGAATACCGATACCTTGCAACACTTGGTCGAAATGAGTGAGTATAGCGATCCCGCTGATGCATTCGTCGCCCAAATGAACAACACGCCGATCCTATGAAACGCGCCTTCGACATCATTTTCTCGTTAGCTGGCCTGATTGTTACGGCGCCGGTTATGGCCATTGTCATGATCCTTATTTGGCGTCGCGATGGCGGCCCAATTTTTTACGTTGCTGAACGGATGAAGACGCCACAGATTCCGTTCAACCTCATAAAATTCCGCACAATGACGAATGTGCCTGTTGGCCAAAACGCGGGTGTTACCGGCGGCGATAAATCAAATCGCATTACGCCAATCGGACGCAAATTGCGCAAATACCGACTGGATGAATTGCCAAACCTAATCAACATTCTGCGCGGCGACATGAGCATCGTTGGCCCCCGCCCACCGCTGCGCCAATACACCGATGCTTTTCCCGAACTTTATGACCAGGTCCTAACATCGCGCCCCGGTATAACCGGCCTCGCGACGCTACATTACCATCGCCACGAGGAACTTTTGATCGCACAAGCATCAACGCCGGAACAAACAGAACACATTTACGCGACCCGTTGTGTCCCACGCAAAGCAACGCTGGATCTGATCTACCAGCGCCATTCATCCGTTTGCTATGATGCTGTTATACTTTGGAAAACAGTGCGTCACGTCCTGCGCCGTTAGGAACGGCTGTAGACGTCTTCGTGACGTATGATGTCATCTTCGCCGAGGTAGCTGCCTGTTTGAACCTCGATCAATGTCAGATCAACTTTGCCGGGATTTTCCAGTCGGTGAATGTCGCCTTGGGGCACATAAATCGACTGGTTTTCGTAAACCATTGAAACCGTTTCACCGACAGTGACTTGCGCTGTGCCTTCTACGACAACCCAATGTTCCGCCCGATGGTTGTGGGATTGTAACGAAAGCTTGCCACCAGGGTTGACGACAATTCGTTTCACTTGAAATCGCGGACCTTTAACAAGGCTTTCAAACCACCCCCAAGGGCGATGATCCTTAGTGAATTCATCAGCTTGCGGCACCTGCCGCGCACGCAAATCATCAACCACCTGTTTCACATCTTGGCTGCGGGATCTGTCTGCCACCAGCACGGCATCAGGTAAGGCAACGGCAATCACATCGCGCAGCCCCAACCCGATAACCATTGGCCCGTCCCCTTCGGACCATAGCAAGGTATCCGAACAATCCAACGCGGTCGCATTGCCTTGCGTTCGCAATCCGTTTTCATCCGCCCCAGTCCAGCGCACGGCCTCCCAATCACCAAGATCCGTCCAGCCATCTGGAAACGGCATCACAACCAGATTGTCGGACTTTTCCATGATCGCGTAATCAACGCTGATCTTTTCGGCCCCCGCCCAAGCGCGTGCATCAAGCCGTTTAAACCCAAGATCGCGTTGCGCGCCATCAAGGGCCGCGCGAACAGGGTCAATCAATTGCGGCGCATGTTCGTCAAAGGCGGCAAGGACCGTCGATGCCTTCATTAAGAAGATGCCAGCGTTCCATAGGTAACGCCCAGTGGCCAACATGTCTTGGGCGCTTTGACGATCCGGCTTTTCGACAAAGCGGTTTAGCGCGGCGGTGTGTCCAACCTGTGGTTCGCTCCCCAATTCCAAATACCCGTATCCGGTTTCTGGCCGATCCGGTGTGATCCCGAACGTTACGATCTTGCCGGCCTGAGCATCTGGCACTGCGGCCTGAACAACGCGCAAAAACGCATCCGTGTTTGGGACCAAATGATCGGATGGTGCGACCAGCATCAACCCATCGCCGCTTTTTGCCTCAACCGCCATAGCCGCCAACAGAATGGCAGG
>CAYOSK010000194.1:0-3905 GCA_964406585.1 uncultured Octadecabacter sp.
AAAACTCTATAGAATATAGAAAAGAAAAATCTCCGATAATTCTTCCAGATTTATCAGAAGTTCAACGAATAAGCTTCTGTTGGTTTTTGACTGAAGGGTTACCTGAAGAGTTAACAAATTGTCCTTCTATCCTCAATAATAATAGTGGTATTGAATTGATAATTTATGGGCAAGAATATAAGATCTACTACCCTGGCTTTGCCATTTTAAATGCTTTAACAAAAAAAGGGAATTATAATCTAAGGATTTATGTCTTAATGTCATTAAAAAAACATGAAATCGTAAAAAATGACATAATACAACTAGAAGACTTTTCAAGAAAGGAGAGAGTATTTTTTGGCGAAATTCCATTGTTAACTGAAAAAGGTACGTTTATTTTTAATGGTTGTGAAAGAGTTATTATAAGCCAAATAATTAGAAGTCCAGGGGTTTATTATAAGCAGATAATAAAAGAGAAAAAAATTTCTTATGAGGGTACAATTATTTCTAAATACGGTTCTTGGTTGACTTTTGAATTAGAGTATAACTTAATTTGGGTTAAATTCGATAAGCAGTATAAAATTCCCATAAATTGGTTTCTTGTTGGTTTTTTGTTAGAAGAATCCGAGGTCTATCAAACAGTTCAAAATTTTGATTTTTTGATAAAGAGTTTAGAAGCAATGCGTTCCGTTATTTTCAACAAGATGATTTCTAGTCCTAAAAAAGCTAAACCTAGATATAATACTCAATCTACCCAAAATATAATTGAGGATAAAGAAAGTAATGAAACTTATAATAGAAGTATTTTATTAACTATTTTTAGGGTACAAGAATTAATAAATGAACGCCTTTTAGATAAAAGTGTATACGACCTAGGTGAAGTAGGGCGGATTAAACTTAATAAAAAGCTAGATATTAATTTACCTCCAACTAGGAGAACTCTAACTTCATTAGATATTTTAAAAGTTATTGATAAATTAATTCATATTAGTTTCCATAATGAAAAACTTGATGATATAGATAACTTAGAAAATCGAAGGGTTCGTTCAGTAGGTGAATTGCTGCAACTCCAAGTTCGTGTTGCTCTTGGGAGAATCAAAAAAAAAATTGCTACAGATGAAAAATTAACTTCGGATATGTTTAGGATAAAGAAAAAGAAACTTTCTAAAAGTAAAAAAGCTAAACCTAAAAAAACTAAACCGGGAAAAGTCACAACTAATAAAACTAGTAAAGACAAATTATTTACAAAAGAAACATTAATGCCGAATGAGTTATTAAACTCAAAAGTTTTAACCTCTGTTATAAGGGAATTTTTTGGATTAAGTCCTTTATCACAATATTTTGACGAAGTGAATGCTTTAGCACAATTAACACATAAGCGAAGAATCAGTTCTTTAGGACCAGGAGGATTAAATAGTGAACATGTTAGCTTTGCTGCAAGAGATATTCATCCAACTCAATATGGTCGGCTATGCCCAATCGAAACACCAGAAGGTCAAAAGGCGGGATTGATTTCGTCTTTAGCTACACATGCTAAAATTAATAACTATGGTTTTATTACAACTCCTTTTTTTCGTGTATACAAAGGGAAAGTTATTTACTCTTCGGGACCCGTTCATTTGACTGCTGAGCAAGAAGCTAATTATAATGTTGCATCAGGAGATCTTTTATTAACAAAAGATGATTTTTTTAGGACTAGGGTTGTTCCTGTCCGTTCCTTTAATGAATTTATAACTGTTGATGCTAGCGATGTTAACTTTTTAGCAGTGTCACCTATACAAATACTTGCAGTAGGCGCATCTTTAATACCATTTTTAGAGCATGATGATGCTAACCGTGCCTTAATGGGGTCAAATATGCAAAGACAAGCTGTACCATTATTATATCCAAAAAAACCTATTATTGGTACAGGTATTGAACATCAAATTGCTACTGATTCTCAAGTAGTCTTAATAAATTTATTAAACGGTATTACTGATTCTGTGTGTTCAGATCGTATTCGAATTCTGGATAACAAAAATTTAGGTAATTCTAAAATGTATTTTTTAGATAAATATCGTCGTTCAAACCAAGAAACTATAATTAATCAAAAGCCATTAATTTGGGATGGTGAGATTGTTAAACCTGGGCAAATTATTGCTGATGGTCCTGGTACAGAAGGGGGTGAGCTAGCCTTAGGACAAAATTTAACAGTTGCTTATATGCCATGGGAGGGGTATAACTTTGAAGATGCTATTTTAGTTAGTGATCGATTAGTGCAAGATGATATTTTTACTTCAATTCATATAGAAAAATATGAGCTCCAGCTTATTGATGACCAGGATACAGTAGAAGAAATAACGACAGCAATACCAAATATTGAGGAAGAAGAGTTAGATAATTTAGATAGCAATGGTGTAATAAAAAAAGGAACTTTTGTTAACGGTGGTGATATTTTAGTTGGGAAAATTACTCCTATTCTAGAAGAAGATGAACTACCTGAAAGTAAGTTATTAAGAGCTATATTTAATATTGAATCCCCAGAACCTGAAGATTCTTCTTTGAGGGTACCCAATGGGATTTCTGGGCGTGTCATAGAGATACAAACAGCTTCACGTGAAAAAGGTGATAATTTAGGTCCAGGTGTTTATGAATGGGTTTGTATCTCAATAGCCCAAATAAAAAAAATTAGGGTTGGTGATAAACTTTCAGGTCGTCATGGTAATAAAGGTGTTATTTCAAAAATTATCCCTACAGATGATATGCCATTCTTACCTGATGGTACAATAGTAGATGTCATATTAAACCCCTTAGGTGTCCCTTCAAGAATGAATGTAGGTCAAATTTTTGAATGTTTGCTTGGCTTTGCCGGGGATTATTTAAACCGTAGATTTAAAGTAATTCCTTTTGATGAAATGTATAAACCAGATGCTTCTCGTATACTTATAAATAAAGCTTTAAAAAAAGCTGCAGAAAAAACTAATAAGCCTTGGTTATTTAATAAATTTTCTCCTGGAAAAATTTTATTAACAGATGGAAGAAATGGTGAGGTATTCGACAATCCAGTTTTAGTTGGAAAACCTTATATTTTAAAACTTATTCATTTAGTTGATAAAAAAATGCATGCACGCTCAACAGGTTCTTATTCATTAGTGACACAACAGCCACTAGGAGGAAAATCAAAACACGGGGGGCAAAGATTTGGCGAAATGGAAGTTTGGGCTTTAGAAGCTTTTGGAGTAGCTTATACTTTACAAGAATTATTAACTATCAAATCAGATGATATTAATGGACGCCATGAAGTTTTTACTGCTATTATTAAGGGACATAACATCCCAGATCCTGGTATTCCAGAATCTTTTAATGTCTTACTACGAGAATTAAATGCATTGGGGTTAGATATGACAACTCATGAAATTGGTAAATTAGATAATGGAGAAATAGCTTCTTATAAAGTTAATTTATTAACACTTATTAATCCACAGTCAGCCTAAAATTAAAAATATCAATATTTCTAAAAAAAAAAAATGAAAAATTTAAAACAAAAATTTGATTATGTAAAAATCAATTTAGCCTCTCCTGAGCGTATTCGAGAATGGGCAGAAAAAATTTTACCTAATGGAGAAATAGTCGGTGAAGTAACTGAACCAGAAACAATTAATTATCGGACTCACAAACCTGAAAAAGGTGGATTATTTTGTGAAAAAATATTTGGACCTGTTAAAAATTGGGAATGTACTTGTGGTTTACATAAATATAAGAAAAAAAATGTTGTTTTCTGTGAAGTCTGTGGTGTCGAATTAACAGAATCTCGAGTGCGTAGACATCGGATGGGTTATATTAAATTATTATCCCCAGTTGTTCATATTTGGTATTTAAAAGGTTCACCAAGTCTTTTGTCAGCTATGTTAGCAGCACCTGTAAATGAACTTGAGGCTGTTATCTAT
>CAYOSK010000195.1:0-3902 GCA_964406585.1 uncultured Octadecabacter sp.
CAGACCCATACGGCCCAATTCGAAGGAATTTCACAATGTCCAGCTACGACGTCATCATCATCGGTTCCGGCCCCGGCGGCTATGTCTGTGCCATCCGCTGCGCGCAATTGGGTCTGAAAACCGCAGTCGTTGAGGGCCGCGAGACCTTAGGCGGCACCTGTCTGAACGTCGGCTGCATCCCGTCAAAGGCGCTGCTGCATTCCAGCCATATGCTGCATGAAGCCGAACATAATTTTGCGGCTATGGGCCTGAAGGGCAAATCGCCTTCGGTGGATTGGAAACAGATGTTGTCCTACAAGGATGATGTGATCGGCCAAAACACCAAGGGGATCGAATTCTTGTTTAAAAAGAACAAGATCGACTGGCTCAAGGGTTGGGGATCCATCCCGGCAGCGGGCAAGGTGAACGTGGGCGATGAGACCCACGATGCAAAACACATCATTATCGCGTCTGGATCTGAGGTGTCATCGCTTCCCGGGGTCGAGATTGATGAAAAGACCGTTGTGTCCAGCACCGGCGCGCTAGAACTGGGCAAGATCCCGAACAAAATGGTCGTGATCGGCGCAGGGGTTATCGGGCTTGAACTTGGGTCGGTCTACAGCCGCCTTGGCGCCGAGGTAACGGTGATTGAGTTCCTTGATGCTGTCACGCCGGGGATGGACGGCGAAATTCAACGCCAATTCCAGAAAATGATGACAAAACAGGGGCTTAATTTCATCATGGGCGCCGCCGTTCAAGGGGTTGAGGTGAAGGGAAACAAGGCCAAAGTCACGTACAAATTGCGCAAAGATGACAGCGAAGCGACCGTGGATGCGGATGCCGTGCTCGTTGCGACGGGCCGTCGCCCTTATACCGATGGCTTGGGTCTTGAGGCGCTTGGTGTTGAAATGTCTGAGCGTGGCCAGATCAAAACAGATGGCCACTACAAAACCAACGTGGCTGGCATTTATGCGATCGGCGATTGCATCGATGGCCCCATGCTGGCCCACAAGGCCGAAGACGAAGGCATGGCCTGCGCCGAAGGCCTTGCAGGCCAACAGCCCCACGTGAACTATGATGTCATTCCCGGCGTGATCTATACCCACCCCGAAGTCGCCAATGTTGGCATGACCGAAGAGCAGCTCAAAGATGCAGGACGCGACTATAAGGTCGGCAAGTTCAGCTTTATGGGCAACGGTCGCGCCAAGGCCAACTTTGCTGGCGACGGGTTTGTGAAAATCCTTGCGGATAAATCGACGGATCGCATCCTTGGCGCACATATCATCGGCCCAATGGCGGGTGATTTGATCCACGAAATCTGCGTCGCGATGGAATTTGGCGCGGCGGCCGAAGACCTTGCTCGGACATGCCATGCGCATCCGACCTATTCCGAAGCCGTGCGCGAAGCTGCGCTGGCTTGTGGGGATGGTGCGATCCACGCCTAATTCGTTAACCCTCTGGACACGACCCGAACAGGCGGCGCTAGAAATGGCCCGCCTGTTCCCATTTGATGCCACATCATTGCCGTTAACGTCAGGCAATCATGCAGCCATCATTTATTGACAGGTCTTATTATGTTCAGAATTTTCGCCGCAATCGCCCTTGCACTTGGGTTTATGAGTACTGCGACATCCACCCATGCACAGGCCACTTTGGGGGTGGATCTAAGGTTGGTCCAAGACACTCAGCTGCCTAATTTTCAAGGCGGATCGGTCGCACTGTGTCACGTGACGGACGGAGCAACACTATTGTTCGTGCCCGTTTTTACGCGGATCAACAGCTATGCGCTCTCTGATAACGGGTGCAACGGCATCGAACACCGCGTGTTATCTAGTACCGATTTCACGGCTCTTCAGGCGAATGGCGTCATCGCTTCGGACTTGCCCGCAGTTCCTCGCGCCAGCCTCGCGCATTTGATATGGGGCCATGCATGGGTCGTCATCGCAGGTCTGGGTTTGTTGTTCGCTGGGGCTATTTTGATGGGCCAACCGCGCCTACGCACACCTGGCACAGCCGATCCATTGGCCATTCATTCGCTTGTCGCGATGTCCCAAGTTGCAGTCGCGGACGGAACGATCGATGCCCGCGAGGTCCAAGAAATTTCATATATTCTGACACGTTTGACAGGCCGCGGGTACAGTCCCGACACTGTGCAAAATATGCTTAACCGGCTCAATCCATCCATAAGTGACCTTGCACAGGTCGGGCAGGATTTATCGGACGCAGATCGCCAAATCGTGCTGGAAGCAGCGCTGAACATTGCAGTCGCTGACGGGGACATCCACCCGAGCGAATACGCGGTGGTCTCTGACCTTGCCCATCGTATGCGCATCGGCGCGACGGAATTTCGCAACGCCTTGGGGCGAATTTCTGCCCATTTGCAAACCGTTCAGCCCGCTTAGACCTTCAGCATGCGCAGACCCTGCGTCGCATCGGATCGCACCGCCAATTTCAGGCTTCCTTCATCCCCCGCTTTCAGCGCGGCAAGGATCAGTTTGTGATTGCGCGGCGGTTCCTTGCGCCGCAATCGGCCATAAAGTTTGGACATCGTTGGCCCCAATTGCAGCCAAATCGTTTCTGCCATCGCCAACATCGCAGGCGCTTGGGCGCGCAGATAGAGGGTCCGGTGAAATTCTAGGTTTAGCCTGATGTAACCAGACGCATCCTGACGCGCGATCACGCCGGAAACGCGGTTGTTGATTTCCTCCAACCGCTCGATCAGTGCCATATGGGCGCGCGGCAATGCACGCGCAGCGAGTTCTGGTTCTAACAATGCACGCAACGCCGCAAGCTCTTCGATCCGCTCGTTACTCAACTCGGGCGTCGAAACACGCCCCGAAGATGATAAAAACAGCGCGCCCTCAGCCACCAGCCGCCGCCCGGCTTCGCGCGCTGGGGTCATCGAGACGCCAAATTCTTTACCGATTCCGCGCAGTGTAAACGCCTGTCCTGGATGGATTTCGCCGTGCATGATGCGGGCCCGCAGCGCGCGGTACACGCGATCATGGGCGGCCCCTGTCGGTTCGGTTGCTTTGGATTGGATCAACATGCGCTATTTGTGATCACGCCTTCGCAAAAGGTCAATCAAATCGTACCCGATGCAGGCTTGAACCATGGGACCGCAGCCAAGCGCGGCACGCCTTGTGATTTGGAAAAAGGCGATCCACGACACCCCAAAACCGATCCGAATGATCCATATGCTGTAAATGCGCGACTTCGTGTGCTGCGACATAGTCAAGCACGTCTGGCGGTGCCATGATCAAACGCCACGAATACATCAAATCACCCGCTGAACTACACGATCCCCAGCGCGACCGTGTATCGCGCAACGTTATCCGTCCATAGGGTTTACCCAATGCGTTGGCATAACGATCGGATGCTTCTGCCAATGCATCCCGTGCGCGCAGTTTCAAAAACGCCGCAACCCGCTTGCCTGCCATCGCCTGATCATCGGGCAGAATCAATGTATCTGCATCCAGTTTCGCACGTTTTACGGCCCCGGGCCGCAAGTGCAGGTCTGTGCCGCGAAATGACACTGTACCGCCAAGAACAATTGGATGTTCAGGTTCGATGCGCGCTAGATGCTTTCGAAGCCAAGCTTCGCGTTCTCGCAAAAACGCATACCCTTCCCTCTCAGACACACGGCGGGGCAATGTCAGCGTCGCACGCCCGTCCAATTGGGATATGCGCAACGACAAACGCCGCGCCCGCGCCGAACGACGCAAAGCAACCTCGACTGGGGGGTTGCCATCAAGGATCAAAACGCCCATGTGTGCCTTTCACGAATTCCCGCCTCAATTGTCTTTGACACGCCCCAAGGCGTATGGCAATTGACGCCGATCCGGCCTTTGCGCCGCCAGTTATGAAGGATGAACAGATGCCAAAGGAAGAGTGGGGCACAAAGCGCCTCTGCCCAACCACCC
>CAYOSK010000196.1:0-3862 GCA_964406585.1 uncultured Octadecabacter sp.
CAGAAGAAACGCCAAGCTCGCGTGGGACCATGAAGCCCTGACCGTCGTAGTAGTTCACACCAACGAATTCGAACTTAAGGTCGACATCGCGAGAGAACGTCCATGTGGTGTTACGGGCCAACATGTCGATTTCGCCGGACGCAAGCGCCGTGAAACGTGTCTGACCTGTTGTAGGAACGAATTCCACAGCCATTGGATCGCCAAGTACAGCAGCAGCAACAGCGCGGCAAACGCCGACGTCAAAACCGCCCCAAACGCCGTTGGCGTCAGGCACAGCGAAACCGGTCAAGCCAGTTGTCACACCACAGTTCAGTGTGCCGCGGGCTTTGACATCGTCAAGTGTGCCAGCAGCAGCAGCACCGGCAGCGAGACCAGCAATGGTCAATGCGCCGAGGAATACTGATTTTTTCATTAGATACCTCTTCCTGAGTTTCCCCACGTGAGCCGTAGGGATATTTTTGTCTGTCCAATTGGACAGGATTGATACGTCACAGGCCATTCGCCTGTGCAACGAAATAAGAGTGGTAGGAATCACCAAGGAACGTCAAGGGGCCGTTGCCTAGTTTTAGTGCAGTTACTGCGGATTTTCCGTGGGGTCTTGGCGAATTAGAGCGCGAAATCATCCGTGGTGCGCCGATTGCACCATTTTATACAGGTCAGCGGCATGCACAAACGCAACGCGTTTAATTTCAGCACTTTGGGCGGCATCTTCATCCACACCCCATTGTTCTGCTTGCCATTCTTCGTCCAGCCGGGACGCCGACCAGGCCGCATCGGTGCTTAACCGACCCTGTGCGACGGCCAGTGCGATTACTAACGACCCGGACAAGGCGACTAAATCGTGTAGCGCGGTTAATTCGAACGCAGTTGCTGCAAAAAGTGGCGCAGCGATAAATTTCACAGCGTCGGGCGATTGCGCGACAGGCATAATTCCTGCCGTGGGGATCAACCGCGCTCCGAATTTTTCATCAGCCCAGTCAAGAAGGGGATCCCACGTTTCGGCCTGACGACGCACCAATCCGTCAGGACCATCCGCGCGATAACACAGCAAATCGCTCCCGCCATACTCAGAAAGCATCTGAGCGACCTCATCAAACTGAACCGCGACTTTATCAATTGCGGCATTGGCTGATCGCGTGAACGGCATCACATTTGGATCAACCGCCCCATCCACTGCATCCCATTCCGCAGCAATCGCATCCGCCAAAGGACGTGTTGGCACAATCAGCGCCGCCTTGGCGGGTGTTTTAACGACGCGACCATCAAGGCGAATACCAATACCACCTGCGTCGTGTTCAACGCTCACATCGCTCCAGAACCGTTTTGCTGCCCAATCGCTCACAGCAGGCCCTCGAATGGATTGTCGGGCGCGTGATTTTCGGCCCAGCCGAAAAAGCTCCATGAATTTTCCATGTGTGGCGGAAGGCTTGCCTTGATCCACAATTCCTTTCCGGTTTCGGGGTGTTCAATCCGTAAAGACCGCGCATGAAGATGCAACTTTCGCCCGATCTCTTCGCCCATGCCGGCACCCCAGCCGTCACCTGGGTTATCTTGCACATTTGCGGTGCCGTATTTTCCATCCCCGATGATCGGATGCCCGATTTCAGCCATATGAGCGCGCAACTGGTGGGTGCGACCTGTCACAGGCGTCATCGCGACCCAAGCGGTGCGGTCCGCCAAAGATGTTAGAACTGTGTAATCTGTGTGCGCGCGTTTTGCGCCCGGCGTTTTGTCGACGTCGCGGGGGTGGACACAGCGCATTTTCTCGTTGTCACCGCGTGTGCCGTGCCCGCTCGATTTGACCAGCCCATATTTGACCGACCCCAATTTCGGGATGGGTACGCCGGCCACCAAGGCCCAGTAGATTTTTTCGGTATTTCGGTGCCGGAACGCTTCGGTCAGGGATTTGGCTGCCATACGGGTCCGCGCAAGGATTAAAACGCCTGACGTGTCTTTATCCAAACGATGCACAAGGCGGGGTTTTTCATCATACCCGAATTTCAGCGCCTCGGCGAAACCATCCACATGCCGCGTTTGTTTGCTACCCCCTTGGGTCGGCAAACCGGCAGGTTTGTTGAGCGCGATGACATGATCGTCTTTGTAGATCACGCAATCTTGGATCAGTTTGATATCGCTCGGTTTCATGTCGCGCGGGCGATTGTCGACCTCGTTCGCATCCGGCAACGGCGGGATCCGCACCGATTGTCCGACTTCGACCCGCGTGTTCGATTTCACGCGCCCGCCCTCAACACGAATTTCGCCCTTGCGGCACATCTTTTCGACGTTGCCTTGGGTGAGGTGCGGGAACCGCCTTTTCATCCAGCGATCAAGGCGTTGGTCGCCCTCATCTGGGCCAACGTGAAGGGTTTGAACGCGGCTCATGCTAGCACGCCTCTCATGATTAAAATGCCGGCAACGAGCGCGGCAATGGATAAAACAACCGAGACAATGACATAGACCGCAGCTTGGCCGATGTCGCCCCGTTCAAACAAGCGGAATGCATCCAATGAAAAGGCTGAAAACGTTGTGAACCCGCCTAAGATACCGGTCATGACAAAGGGCTGCCACGTATCCGCGCCCTTGCTAAACAAATAGACCACCGCACAGCCCATCAAGAAAGAACCGAAAATATTCACGACCATCGTTGCCGCCACCCCACTGAGCGAGATCGCAACGACATATCGCAGCATGGCACCGATCGCACCGCCAAGGCCGACTGAAAGAAGGGTTACTGGAAACATAGGCGCGTCATATGCCCATGAGGGCCGGAGTCAACCGTTGCGCTTGACGCGCAGCTTCGCGAAATAATCGACACGTTTCTTGAGTTCGCGTTCGAAACCTCGATCTACTGGTGTGTAATAGACGCCACGTTTCATGCCATCGGGGAAGTAATTGGCCCCGCTGAACCCGTCTTCGGCGTCGTGATCATAAGCGTAACCATCACCGTATCCGATGTCTTTCATAAGCGATGTTGGCGCGTTGAGAATATGTTTGGGGGGTGGTTCGCTTCCGGTTTGCGTCGCCGCATTCATCGCAGCCTTATAGGCGACATAAACCGCGTTCGATTTCGGGGCCAACGCGATGTACGTTAACGCCTGCGCCAGCGCGAGTTCACCTTCCGGGCTGCCAAGGCGTTCATAGGTTTCCCATGCCTGAAGGCACACGTGTTGCGCCTGCGGATCGGCCAACCCGATGTCTTCGACAGCCATGCGCGTGATACGCCGCGCCAAGAACCGTGGGTCTTCACCACCTTTGAGCATCCGCGCGAACCAATACAGCGCTGCATCGGGATCAGACCCGCGAACAGATTTATGTAAGGCACTGATAAGATTGTAGTGTTCATCACCGGACTTGTCATAGCGCGCGGCGCGTTTCATCAACCGGGTGGTTAGGGCATCTGTATCAAGTTTTCCATCCACCTTCCACGCGGCTACTTGTTCGATCAGGTTCAACAGCGCACGCCCGTCCCCATCGGCCATTTCCAACAGGTTTTCGCGCGCCGCACCATCCAGGGGCAGTTTGCGCGCCAATTCCTGTTCCGCGCGTTGGGCCATGCGTTCAAGATCGGCCAACGACAGCCGTTCCAGAACCAAGACCTGAGATCGCGACAGGACGGCCGCGTTAAGTTCGAAACTGGGGTTTTCGGTGGTCGCACCAACCAACAGGATTGTTCCGTCTTCCATATGGGGTAGAAAACCGTCTTGTTGTGCCTTGTTAAACCTATGAATTTCATCGACGAATAGCAGCGTTCCCTTGCCATTTGCGCGGCGTATTTTCGCAGCCTCGAACACTTTGCGAAGGTCAGGCACACCCGTAAAAATCGCACTGATCTGGATGAAATGTAGGTCTGTTTCATCCGCCA
>CAYOSK010000197.1:0-3695 GCA_964406585.1 uncultured Octadecabacter sp.
CGTCTCGCAGGCGCGCGGCTTCTTCGAACTCCAAATTCTCGGCGGCTTTGCGCATGTCGGTGCGCAGCCCGTCCAGAACCGCCTGAAGGTTCGCACCTGCGGGCTTGTCAACAGTGGCGGTCACGCGGTTCATATCCACATCGCCTTTGTAAAGACCCGCAAGTATGTCTTCGACGTTCTTTTTGACGGTTTCGGGCGTAATCCCGTGCTTTTCATTATAGGCGATCTGTTTGACACGGCGGCGTTCCGTTTCGCCCATCGCACGTTCCATTGATCCAGTAATGCGATCCGCATACATGATCACGCGGCCATCCGCATTTCGTGCGGCCCGCCCAATCGTTTGGATGAGCGACGTTTCAGAACGCAAAAAACCTTCTTTGTCCGCATCCAAAATGGCGACCAGCCCACATTCAGGAATGTCCAAACCTTCACGCAATAAGTTGATTCCGATCAACACGTCAAAAGCCCCAAGACGCAGATCGCGCAAAATTTCGATACGTTCAATCGTGTCGATGTCAGAGTGCATGTAGCGCACTTTGATCCCGTTTTCGTGCAAATATTCTGTCAGGTCTTCTGCCATGCGTTTGGTCAAGGTCGTAACCAGCGTGCGAAACCCAGCGTCGGTCACGCGGCGAATTTCATCCATGACGTCATCGACTTGCGTGTCAACGGGGCGGATTTCAATAACAGGGTCAAGCAACCCTGTTGGGCGAATAATTTGTTCGGTGAACACCCCGCCGGATTGTTCCAATTCCCACGCTGCGGGCGTGGCGGACACGAATACGGACTGCGGGCGCATCGCGTCCCATTCTTCGAATTTCAAAGGGCGGTTGTCCATACAGGATGGCAGCCGGAACCCGTGTTCAGCCAATGTCATTTTCCGGCGGAAATCGCCTTTGTACATCCCGCCGATTTGAGGGACGGACACGTGGCTTTCATCCGCGAAAACGATCGCGTTGTCGGGGATGAATTCGAACAAGGTGGGGGGCGGTTCGCCCGGCGCGCGGCCCGTCAGGTAGCGTGAATAGTTTTCGATACCGTTGCACACGCCCGTCGCCTCAAGCATTTCAAGATCGAAGTTGCAGCGCTGTTCCAACCGCTGCGCCTCAAGAAGTTTGCCCTCGTTTACCAGTTGGTCGAGCCGCATTTTCAATTCTTTTTTGATGCCAATAATGGCTTGCTGCATCGTGGGTTTGGGCGTGACGTAGTGCGAATTGGCATAGACGCGGACCTTTTCGAAGGTGTCCGTTTTTTCGCCGGTCAGCGGGTCGAATTCCGTGATGGATTCCAATTCTTCGCCAAAGAACGAAAGCCGCCATGCCCGATCATCCAAGTGTGCGGGGAAGATTTCAAGTGAATCACCGCGCACCCGGAAGGTGCCACGCTGAAATGCTTGGTCGTTGCGTTTGTAGGCCTGAGCGATCAAATCGGCCATAATCTTGCGTTGGTCGTAGGTTTCACCAACGTGAATGTCTTGGGTCATTGCGCCATATGTTTCGACGGATCCGATGCCATAGATACAAGACACAGAGGCCACGATGACCACGTCATCGCGTTCCAGCAGGGCGCGGGTCGCCGAATGGCGCATTCTGTCGATTTGTTCGTTTATCTGGCTTTCTTTTTCGATGAAGGTATCGGACCGCGCAACGTAGGCTTCGGGTTGGTAATAATCATAGAACGATACGAAATATTCGACGGCGGCGTCCGGAAAGAAGCCTTTGAATTCGCCATAAAGCTGCGCTGCCAGCGTTTTGTTTGGTGCAAGAATGATCGCCGGGCGTTGGGTTTCTTCGATCATTTTCGCCATCGTAAAGGTTTTGCCGGTGCCCGTTGCACCCAATAAAACCTGATCACGTTCGCCGGATAAGATGCCCGCGCTGAGTTCTTTGATCGCGGTTGGCTGATCGCCAGCGGGTTCGAATTCGGTGTTTAGAACAAACGCGCGTCCGCCTTCGAGTTTTTCACGTGTGGCCACGTCCTCGGCCGGATTGGAAAGGAATTGCTCGGCTTCTGATCTGTCTGTTTGGGCGTAGGGCATGATCACTCCTGTTGCCTCATATGTGACACGTCAGCGCGAAGGATCAAGGGGCGCTGCTGACAACGGGATGTCAGTAGTGTGTGTTGGGACAATGCAAAGCTTGCACGATGTTAAGGAATCCCCGATATAGCGGACATCGCAAAGGGAGCCTTTCATGCGCGCACGTATCTATCAGCCTGCCCGAACTGCAATGTCGTCTGGAACTGCAAAGACCAAACACTGGGTGCTTGAATTTGCGCAGACCAGCGCACGCGAAGTTGACCCTTTGATGGGCTGGACGTCGTCATCAGACACGCAAACGCAGGTGAAGATGACGTTTGACACCAAAGAAGCCGCTATGGATTACGCGCAAGCCAATGGGATCGACGCGGTTGTCCAAGACCCTAAAAAACGCCGCGCGAATATTCGCCCCGGTGGATATGGCGAAAACTTTGCAACCAATCGCCGTGGCGCTTGGACCCACTAGGCGATCACCCCGTTTTCATGTAGGACTGCCCTAACGCCCGCCAAAGGGGCGAGGAGCAGCCATGCGTATTACTGCAATTACACCGATGAAGAATGAAGGGCCGTTTATCCTTGAATGGCTGGCCTATCATTGTTTGATCGGGATCAATGATTTCATCGTTTTCACCAATGACTGTACCGACGGGACAGATGCGATTCTGGAACGTCTGGATGAAATGGGAATGGTCCGCCATTTGCCCAATCCGTCCTGTGTGATGGAAAAACCCGATGGGCATCATTGGGCGGCGATGGGTTACATCAATGAAATGCTAAGGTTACGGCGTTCAGATTGGATCGTCAGTTTTGATGTGGATGAATTCATATGCGTCAAAACCGGAAACGGAGAACTGAGCGATCTGTTTGCGGCATGCGACGGCGCGGATTTTATATCTATGAACCAGCTCAATTTCGGCTGTGCAGGTCGCGAGTCATATGACCCAAAAGATCTGCAAATGATGCAATTTGATCGTGCGATGGCACCCACAAATGATGTGTACGGTTGGGATCGTGCGCGCGGGATCAAGACGATCACACGTGGATCAGCACCATTTGATCGCATGGGAAATCATTCGCCAAAGGTAAGCCGCGATGACGTCACGTGGCTGAATGGCAGTGGCGTGGCCTATGCACCTGATTTTTATCAAGATGGTCCCAAATATGTTCGCGGGGACCGGGCCGGGCACGATTTGGTCCAGTTGAACCATTATGCTGTTCGATCCATGGAGAGCTTTCTGGCGAAAACGGATCGCGGGGATGCGAACTGGGGCAGCAAAGAAGATGTGGCGCATTGGCGCAAGTATTTCAAAAAATACGATGACAATTTGGTTCAGGACACGAGCATCCAGCACTGGGCGCCACATGTGCGCGATGCGGTCTCTGAGCTGTTGAAAGACCCCGAACTGGCCCAACTGCATGCCGCGACCGTACAGCACCATCGAGATACGATTGCGCGTTTACGCGACGCCCATTTGCAGTCTCAAATCCTGAAACAGATCAAAGAGCTTCATTTTCGCAAGCTCGAACGCGAATCCGCGGCTTGAAGTCAGGGGCGAGGGGCCGCTAGAAGGGCATCAGCGGTCCGGTAGCTCAACTGGATAGAGCACCTGACTTCTAATCAGGATGTTGAGGGTTCGAGTCCTTCCCGGATCGCCAC
>CAYOSK010000198.1:0-539 GCA_964406585.1 uncultured Octadecabacter sp.
TGGCACGCACCAGGTCGATTTTGTGCTGCCCGAACGGTTGGATGCAAATTACATCGGTCAAGACGGGAACAAGCACCGCCCTGTGATGCTGCACCGCGCAACCTTGGGTTCGTTCGAACGTTTCATCGGCATTCTGATCGAAGAACACGCTGGCAAGCTGCCGTTCTGGCTGGCCCCGCGTCAGGTCGTCGTGGCGACGATTGTATCGGATGCGGATGATTATGGGTCAGAGGTCGTGGCCGCGCTTAAGGCTGCTGGCGTGCGGGCCGAGGCTGATATCCGAAATGAGAAGATCAACTATAAAGTCCGCGAACATTCTGTTGGCAAAGTGCCGATCATCCTCGCCATCGGTGCCCGCGAGATTGAAGAGCGGAGCGTGACGGTACGCCGTTTAGGTGAAAACAAGACTGCGACGATGTCACTGGATGAGATCATCGCGGAACTGCGGGTCTCTGCAACGCCGCCTGATATTCGATAGGGGTGGTGGGTTAAAACCCACCCTACGCCAGTTTCGTAGCTTGCTCGCATGCAGGGCCTCC
>CAYOSK010000198.1:549-3687 GCA_964406585.1 uncultured Octadecabacter sp.
GCGGCCATCGCAAGCAGCCCGGCAAGGCCTACGAAACCGATTGGGAACAGCGTCGCGACGTTCAACCCAAAGCCCACATAAAACGCAGCCGATCCCAACAGCATCGCAAGCCCGCCCCAAAGTGCGCGGTCGCGGGACAGGGCCGCCCCGCCAATGGCCAGCAAAGGCGCAAAAAAGCTGGCGGCTTTGACAAGACCGGGGTTTTCAAACAGGCCAAGGGCATCTGCGATCTCGGGCTGGGCTTCGGAAAAGCTGGTGTAGCCCCAGCCGAACAGGCTGACCAATATCCCGATCAAACCACCGATCAGACCCAGGGTGAAAGCTGCACTGCGCATGTTGTTTCTCCTTACGTTGGTGTGGACATAAGGATGCGGTCGCTATTCGCCAAGGACTTGTTTTTGCACGTCAGGCTTCCAACCGACGGTCCAAACGCCTGCATTTTCGATGACAGGACGCTTCATCAGGGTTGGATGTGCGGCTAACAATGCGGCCACATCCCCCGCCTTTTCATCATCAGACAGACCGCGCCACGTAGTCGAGGCGCGGTTCAATGTCGCATCACCAAAGGCGTTAACGATCGCGGATTGATCCTCTGGCCCTATGCCATCTGCCCTAACGTCAACGACAATTACGTCTAACCCCTTGTCGCGTATCATTTTCAGCGCCTTGCGGCAGGTATCGCATGTTTTCAGACCAAAAAACCGCATATTGCCTCCTTTTTAAGCAGTAACCTTTCGTTAACGAAAACATACGCAGATGCGACGCCTTGTCATTTGATTTTTGCGCCTTGGCGCTCATGTTAACCAAGTAAGCCAGAAGAAGACCGCTAGATAAGGCGCTATCAAGACTGGCGTTGTTTTAGTGGAGGACGCTTTTATGCCAACCGGAACAGTAAAATGGTTCAACACCACCAAGGGTTTTGGGTTTATTGCACCCGACGATGGCGGATCGGACATTTTCGTGCACATCTCTGCAGTCGAGCAGGCAGGCATGACCGGCCTTGCTGACAATCAAAAGATATCTTTCGACCTTGTTGAAGGGCGCGATGGGCGCAAGATGGCTGGGAACTTAGCGGCAGATTAAACCGTCTTAGGATTTCCGGCGCGCCAAAGCAGCCTGACGATGGATTTCTTTCCAATCAACGTCTTGCGGCTGCAAGGTTCGGTCATCTGCCTCTTTAGACAGTCGATCTATCATGTCAGGCCCGATACTTGGAAAGGTCGTAGGCGACTTATCTATAGGTTCGTTTTGCATCATTGGTCCCCCGTAGAAACGTGTTGATACCAACTGATGTCTGGTAGAATTGTCTTAAGTTTAATGGGAACAGGGCCGGTCATTTCCCCAGACGCCGCGTCACGACGGAAATTCCGAACTCTTAACAGTGCCTTACCGATTTTCGCAATGACTGAGTGCGACGAAGCGAATTGGAAACAATGATCGACGCAAGATTGCATTCCCTACAGACTGTGAACAATCGGTGCCACGGCCTACACAACTAACAGGCGATTCTTAGGATAGCCGGACCATCTCGACCACCCGACATTGCGGATCGTCTTTCCGCAAAAGGCTCTCACCAAGCACCCGCCAGTGCGCTGTCTCAATCTCAGGAAACCACGTGTCCGCCCCGTCGACCGCTACATCCACTTCAGTGACCAATAATCGATCGGCAAACCCGAGCATTTCCTTGTAAATCCCGGCCCCGCCTATCCCGTAGATGCGGCGGTAGCCAGACGCCTCAGCCAACGCTATGGCCGCGGGCACCGACCCGACGACATGTTCTGCATCGACATCCCGCGAAGACACTACAATGTTCAACCGGTTCTTCAGTGGCTTAAACGGCAGGCTGTCCCATGTATTGCGCCCCATGATCACTGCACCTCCGGTTGTTTCGCGCTGGAAGAACGCCAAATCTTCGGGGGCCCGCCATGGAATGTCACCATCTTTGCCAATGGCCGCGTTCCGATCACGGGCGACAACCACGGAAATCATACCGCCACCGGGGCACGGATCGCCGGATCAGGGTCATAGCCGATGATTTCAAAGTCATCGAAGGTGAAATCGAAAATGCTTTCGACCTTCCGCTTAATGCGCAGCTGCGGCAAGGGCTTGGGGGTGCGGGTCAGTTGCAGGGCCACCTGCTCCATATGGTTGGAATAGATATGCGCATCGCCCAGCGTGTGCACGAAATCTCCCGGTTCATACCCTGTCACATGCGCCAACATATGCAGCAGCAGCGCATAAGAGGCGATGTTAAATGGCACCCCAAGGAACATATCGGCGGACCGTTGATAAAGCTGCAGATGCAGCTTGCTGCCCAGAATACGCACCTGCCACATGGTATGACAGGGCGGCAGCGCCATATCGGGAACATCGGCGGGGTTCCAAGCAGAAACAATCAGGCGGCGGCTATCGGGGGTGGCCTTAATGGCGGCAACCAGATCGGCGATTTGATCGACTGTGCCTTCGGGCCCACCGGGAAAGCGGCGCCATTGGTGGCCGTAGACAGGGCCAAGATCGCCGTCGGCATCAGCCCATTCATCCCAAATCGACACACCATTGTCCTTGAGGTAGCCGATATTCGTGTCACCCGCGACGAACCACAGCAGTTCATGGATAATGGATTTCAAGTGTAACTTTTTGGTGGTCACCAAAGGAAACCCATCCGCCATCGGATAGCGGGCTTGCATCCCAAATGTCGAAATGGTGCCCGTGCCCGTGCGGTCATCCGAGGCTTCCCCCTGATCCAAAATCGTTTGGAGTAAGGCGTGATACTGTTCCATCGGGCGCTCCCTTCTTGGCAGGTCAGACCGTATGGGTAGCGCTGTTTGAAAGGGCCGCCAAGTGGCAGAATCCGGAACAAAGCATGAATTGTTAACTATATCTTGCGATTCACCATGGCAGAACGTCGATATGCGGAAAAGAATCCCAATTTTCGCATGGTTCCGCATTGACTCATGTGCTTTACGACAGGATTAATGCGTTAACTTTGATTTCAGGATGGGGACCTGCTGCTATGATGCGTTCAATAACTGCGATTTCGGCCCTTGCGTTGCTGACGGCGTGCGGGGACGGAAACCCGTTCTGTGACTTTGAAGATGCAGAAAACCTGTATTGCGGAACAGACGAAGGCGAAGCGCC
>CAYOSK010000199.1:0-3632 GCA_964406585.1 uncultured Octadecabacter sp.
ACTGATTTGTAATCAGTAGGTTGAAGGTTCAAGTCCTTTCACCAGCTAAATACTAGACAATCTAACTCATTCAAAATCAATTCATAAATAAGGATAGTTGTGAAGTAATATATAATATAATAATATTATTAGAATCTAGTTAATTACAATTGGAGTAGTGGTAAGAGTTGCATTATCCTTTTGTAATAATAATGCGAACGTAAAAATTTTATTATTAAGGGAAGGGAAGGGAAGGGAAATAAAAATTATGAGAGTACAAAGAACTACTCTAGTTTATAAAGTAGTTCTGCTAAATTTATTTCTAAAAATCCGAACCATATCTTTATATAAAACTGTAAAAGCAGTAAGACCATTGTTTCATAAACATATTACTTTAATTACTACTAGCATTATAATTGTAAAAGATTTGCTTTCACTGCAGTTGCAAAAATGTATATATAACAAGTAATATAATAATATCAGGGAAGGTAAGGGCAGTTAGCTCAGTGGTAGAGCGTCTGCCTTACAAGCAGGGGGTCACTGGTTCAAGTCCAGTACTGCCCAAACCTTACTTGATTAATATTTTGGGCTCATCGTCTAATGGATAAAGACCGGAACCTTCTAAGTTCAAAATGAAGGTTCAATTCCTTCTGGGCCTGTTAATGGATCTAATGAATGAGTAATTGCCGTGATAACGGCTAAAATAAAAAGCCTTTGAGAATAACAAGAATCAGTTCTAAATCATAAAATAGTATATCTATGAACTATATAATCAAAAGTAAATAATATACTTTTCAAATTAATCTAATAACTAATTTATTGAAGGTTACATCAGTTCACAAAGTTGCTGAAAATATTAGATCGACAATGAGATATCAAAGATATGCATTTTCTCAAGATGAAAGAAAAGATCTATTATTGGTGAAAATAATAAATAAATAAATAAGTTAAAGATTATTTTTATAGTTTATTATAAACTATAAAAATAACTACAAGGACTAAAAATATAGACAATGCTTTCTCAGACATAACATTATTGATCAAGTTACTAAAAAATGATTATATAACAACAACAATTAGTACTATTTATGATAAATTTAATCAGTTATTTATTAATATACCTACATGTGTAGTGTTTTCTAACGAAAAACTAAATTTAGAACTTCTTAGTATTGACTGTTGGAACATACGAAATATAAATGATCCATATAAATTTATAATTATAAATAATATAAGTCCAAAAGTCGTACCTCCGAAAAAAGTTTTTAAATAACAGTTAGACCAACCAGTGTAAACAGTTAAAATTGGGTTCTGGGGCTAAATATAATGACCTGACTAGATAGATACCTGTATTTGAAAGGGTATCGCATCTTGTAAAGCCAGTAACTCGACTCTCACATACTTTACAATAAATAATATTTAACAAGAAAAAACCATTGACACTTTTAAAAAGATTAAGTATAATTAAACTAAGTAAGTAGTATCTATATCTTTTAGTTCACTTTTAAATATTTTAGATAGAATAAAATAAATGTCTCATTATACATCTATTAAAACAAAATATACAAACCCAGTAATATTAAAAAAAGTTATAAATAATCTAGGACATCCTTACGTAGAACATAACTTTAATAAAAATATAGAGATTCCTATTAATTTTTCAAAAACTTTAAAATCGAAGATCTATGAAAGCTCAAACGACAATTACTTATCCTTTGAGTTAAGGGATTTCTCTTATAATATAATTACAGATTCTCAATCATGGACACAAAAAGAAAAAACTAATCTATTTTTAAAGAAAATAGAATTAAATTACGGTTATTCTGAAACAATTGCTCAAGCTCTTGAATTAGGTTTTATTAGATCAAAAGTTCTTACTACAAATAAAAATAATAATAGATTTATTTTTCAGCGATACGTTGAAACTAAAGGTTAAATGCATCTCTCTAAATAATATAAAATTGATTACTAATTATATTACTACAATAGTAATCGATTTAAAAATTATTAATAAACAAAAGGTAAAACAAGCTGACTTTTCAAACCCTAAAATATTGATATGCAGAAGATCTTTTAAATAGTGGGTTCTCGAAATCATCTTGAAACTATTTAATTTAATGAAATAGTTTCTTATTATTCTAATCTATATTAGTAATAAAAGTAGGTAAAATTTTGTTTCTTAAATTATACTATTACCGAGAATGATTAAAAACGAAGTTAGATTGACAAAATAGATGTTATTAAACATAATGAATCAATGATTACCTAAAATATATAATACTATTTTTAGTAAACAATTCTAGAAAAAAATGTTAAAGTTAAAAAAAATAGCTCAAGAATATATATATCTATTTAAAAAATTTTGAAGGAAAATAATATAATGACAGATACAAATGCTACATTACAACAACTTGTAAACCAACCTTATAAATATGGATTCTCTACTGATATTGAAATTGATACACTTCCACCTGGCTTGAATGAAAAAATAATAAGAAATATCATCAAAAAAAATAATGAACCTAATTATATGTTCAATTTTAGAATTGGTGCATTAAAAAAATGGAGACAAATGAAAAGTCCCACTTGGGCTAAATTAGATTTTTTGGAAATGGATTACCAAAAAATTGTTTATTATTCAGCCCCAAAAACAAAAAAAACTTTAACCAATTTAGATGAAGTGGATCCAGAAATAAAAGATACATTTGATAAATTAGGAATATCACTAAATGAACAAAAACGCCTCGCAAATGTTGCTGTAGATGCAGTTTTTGATAGTGTATCCATTGCTACTACTTTTAAAGAAGAACTAGAAAAGTATGGAGTTATTTTTTGTCCTATTTCAGAAGCTATTAAAAAGTATCCGCATTTAGTTAAACATTTTTTAGGAAGCGTTGTCCCTTTTGGTGATAATTTTTTTGCTGCATTAAACTCAGCGGTCTTTACAGATGGATCATTCTGTTATGTCCCTAAAAATTTAAAGTGTCCTTTAGAATTATCAACCTATTTTCGTATTAATAATAAAGAATCAGGACAATTTGAGCGTACTTTAATTATCGCAGAAGAAGGAAGTTACGTAAGTTATCTTGAAGGTTGTACTGCCCCACAATATGATACTAACCAATTACATGCTGCTATCGTAGAATTAATAGCATTAAAAAATGCTGAAATTAAATATTCAACAGTTCAGAATTGGTATGCTGGGGATAAGGATGGTGTAGGAGGTATTTATAACTTTGTAACAAAACGTGGTTTATGTATAGGAGAAAATTCTAAAATTTCTTGGACACAAGTTGAAACAGGATCAGCTATTACATGGAAATATCCTAGTTGTGTTTTAATTGGTAATGGTTCTAAAGGAGAATTTTATTCAGTAGCATTAACAACTAATATGCAACAAGCTGATACAGGGACTAAAATGATTCATGTAGGATCAAATACTACAAGTCAAATTATTTCTAAAGGTATTTCTAGTGGTTATTCAAAAAATAGTTATCGCGGATTGGTTAAAATTGGTACAAAAGCTTTGGATAGTAGGAATTTTTCTCAATGTGATTCACTTTTATTTGGAGCAGATGCGCAAGCAAATACATTTCCTTATATACAAGTACAAAATTCAACTTCAAAAATAGAACATGAAGCTTCAACTTCAA
>CAYOSK010000200.1:0-3626 GCA_964406585.1 uncultured Octadecabacter sp.
TCAATGAAGCTTGCGCCTTCACTGACTTTGTCTTCTTCAACACCAAGGTGCTCAACAACAATCTTACGTACGCGGTCTGCGACATCGCTCATAATAAATTCCTCATTTAGTTCGGGGCCTTACGACCCTGTGGTTAGCCTTTACTCACATGAAGTTCAGGCCAGTCATCCGGCCCTGCTCAGGACCTCAAAGGTGCGCGACGTAGGGTCACAAACCTCAATTCTGCGCCGCCTATAACAGAGATTCCCCCGCTGGCAAACGCTTTCGCGTGTGTGCGACCAAGTGTCGACCACCAACCCCATATAGGGTTACAACATCGCCATACCACCGTTGACGTGCAAAGTCGTACCTGTGACGTAGGCAGCCTGTTCGCTGGACAGATACAACGCTGCCGCGGCAATTTCTTCGGGCGTGCCCATACGCGCCGCCGGAATTTGTTTGTTTATTGCGTCCTTTTGATCATCGCTCAGCTTGTCTGTCATAGCGGTCGCGATGAAACCGGGCGCGATACAGTTGACTGTGATGCCGCGCGACGCAACCTCGTATGCTATGGACTTGGACATGCCGACCATTCCCGCCTTCGACGCTGCATAATTGGCCTGCCCCGGATTCCCAGTGGCCCCCACGATGGAACTTACGTTTACAATCCGCCCCCAACGGGACTTCATCATGCCACGGATCGCGCCTTTGCATAGCCGCATGGTAGACGTCAGGTTGACATTGATCACGTCGGCCCATTCATCCTCTGACATGCGCATGAATATCTGGTCCCGCGTGATCCCGGCGTTGTTGACCAGAATATCAAGGCTCCCCATTGCTTCGATAGCTTGCTTGGGCAATGCATCGACCGCCGCACCGTCACTTAAATTGCACGGAAGGATATGGGCCCTTTCGCCAAGCTGCGACGCCAGCGCCTGAAGGGGTTCCACCCGTGTCCCTGACAACCCAACTGTGGCGCCTGCCCCGTGCAGCGCTTTGGCAATTTCGCCACCAATACCGCCCGAAGCGCCAGTGATCAGTGCATTCTTTCCTGTAAGATCAAACATGTATCTTCCTTATCGTAGGCTTCCGGCAGCCAATGCAGGCTCCGTTAGCAATCCATATTGTGTGATTTCCGTCGGTGTCATGATGTGCATTTCGGCAGCGGGCGCCGCCTCGATTGTGAACCAGTAAAACGCATCATTCCCAAGCATATCTTCGATATAGCCCCGGTTTAGGTCGTGTTCTGGTGAAGACCGTGGGAAATCCACCGCATCGTTCACGCCGTCCGACCACGAATGAACGCCAATTGTGGCCCCTTCTTCCATGCGCCGTTCCACGCCTGCCAAAAACAAATCCACGCCACCTGAATAGATTTCGCTTTGCGCCAAAAGTTCAGTGTTCAGTCCCAATTCACGAACGCGATATGACAAGGCGATCATGACATCGTCGTTCAGTGACCCCGGTACATTGACTTCACGCAATGTCGTGATCTGATTGTTGTCGGCCACAGCAGCTTCAAACTGGTTCAATGTCTTTGAATTGATCTCTCCATTCATGACAAGGGTATCCCCCTCAACCGTAAACTCAGTCGTTTCAATCAGGTTAAGGGCACCAATGACCGCGTTCTCGCCGAAGGCGCAAGACCCAAGTGCCAGCACCCCTGCCAAGCCGATCATTGTCCGCTTTCGGATCACGAAGACGCCTCGGCTGCTGCAACGACATCATCGGGCGATCCCACGGCGCGGGTTGCAATATCGCGATTGACCCGCTTGATCATGCCCGACAAAGCCTTGCCTGCGCCAATTTCCCAAGCCTCAGTCACCCCATTAGCGCCCATCCACATCACGCTTTCCCGCCAACGAACGGACCCCGTTACCTGCTCAACTAGCAATCCCTTTATTTCATCACTCTCTACAGGGGCAGCGCGAACATTCGCGATCAAGGGCACGGCAGGCGCGGAAATATTAACCTCCGCCAACGCCGCCTCCATCACGTCCGCAGCGGGGCCCATCAAGGCCGAATGAAACGGCGCGCTAACAGGCAACAACATCGCCCGCTTGGCGCCCTTTGCCTTTGCAATTTCAACGGCCCGTTCAACAGCAGCTTTATGACCGGAAACAACCACCTGCGAAGGATCATTGTCATTGGCTGCTTGGCAAATTTCGCCTTGGGCGGCTTCTTCAGCAACAGCTTGAGCACCTTCAAAATCCATACCCAACAAAACAGCCATTGCGCCAACGCCCACGGGCACCGCGTCTTGCATGGCCTCGCCGCGGACACGCAACAAACGCGCGGTGTCCGCAATGCTGAGGGCTCCAGCTGCACAAAGCGCGGAGTATTCCCCCAAAGAATGCCCCGCCACATAAGACGCAGCCTCAATCGTAACGCCTTCAGCCTCAAGCGCCTTCATCACGGCCAGTGATGTTGCCATCAGTGCGGGCTGTGCATTTCGTGTCAGCGTCAAATCGGCAATATCGCCCGACCAAATCAGATCAGACAGCTTTTCACCCAGCGCCTCGTCAACCTCATCAAACACGGCTTGTGCCGCCGGATACGCCGCAGCAAGCGCCTGCCCCATTCCGATGGTCTGCGCACCTTGGCCCGGAAAAATAAATGCTCTCATGATCGCCCCCTTTTTCGGTTTGCGAACGCCTATCGCGATGGAGGGCACCATTCAAGCCGAGTAAAACGAAACAAGGCGGTCCAGACATGGACCGCCTTGTACGAATTTCTGGGTTTTCGTGTTTAGGCTGCCGTTTTTAACATTGGGCCCGCCCATTGCGCCTTGCGCGTCCTGCCATGTGTTTCTAGCCCGCAGTCGGCTGCAATCTTGTTGCGCCAAGGATAAAGACCAATCATTGCGCCTTCCCCGACTGGCATCTTTGATCCGTCCTTAAGCGTCAGTTGCACCTGTCCAATACTGGAATCAGCTTTAGACGTCTCAATAGAAACCTCTTTCACCGCGTCCAAACCGTAGTGAGACAACACAACTGTTGATCCGAACATATCCGATACCACTTCGCGTAATTCTCCGGTCGATGTATCAATCTGAACGCGCACGCGGGTCCCCCGCGCAGCGAACCGAAACAGCATAGCTGCAATACAAAGACAAGTGATCGACCCAAGTGCTTTGCCCAAAACCACATCTCCACCGAACGCTACAGACGGCATGAACCACATAAGCATTGCAGCAAGGAGCGATGCGACAACAACCAACACCGCAAATCCGCGCGCCAGGACGGATAAATTGATCTCATGAACGCGGTTTGAAATCTCGTATCCCCAGTAGAAATCCGTAACCGAAGGACAATTTAGGCTTGGCACAAACCCGACTTGCGGTGACTTAGGTACAAAATCAGTTTGATCTGGTAGGGCTGTCATTGGTGTCTCCTGTTGCTCGAAAACACCCTGACGTTGCATTCAGGCGGAAACGGGGCACTTCTATGGTTAATAAAGGTTAATAGCGCGACATCGAGTTAACCCTTTGGTAACCTTTTAGCGCAGCACTTATTCCGTAAACGACCCCCAGCTTTCACTTGATCCTGCGCGCACCCTTTGTATAAGGCCCAAACATCCCGCAGCTTTTATGAACTGCGCAGTCTCTCGTGGGCGAGAGCGGGATGTTGAACAACTCGCCCTATGAA
>CAYOSK010000201.1:0-3615 GCA_964406585.1 uncultured Octadecabacter sp.
CTTCGCGGTGAAGCCAGACAAGAAGTGATACATCGCTTGTGCTGGTGTCAGTCGCGCAATCGGAGGAAGCACACCATACGCATCACATGTCAGCATGATAATGTTCTTAGGGTGACCACCAAGTGCTGTCTCTGAGGCGTTGCCGATATAGTTTAGCGGGTAAGCGCAGCGCATGTTTGCTGTTAGGCTGTCATCGTCAAAATCAAGCTCTTTGGTCTCTTTATCATAGACCATGTTTTCAATGACCGTGTGCGGCATGGAACATGTCGCATAGATCTCTGGCTCTGCTTTCGGGTCTAGACCGATAGTCTTCGCGTAACAGCCGCCTTCGAAGTTGAAAGTACCGCGATCGGACCAACCATGTTCATCATCACCAATCAAAACGCGGTTTGGATCGGCAGAAAGCGTCGTCTTACCAGTACCTGAAAGGCCAAAGAACACGGCCGTATCAACAGGATTGCCAGGCGCGTGGTTGGCAGAGCAGTGCATCGGCATGATGCCTTTTTCTGGCAACATGTAGTTCAGCAATGTGAAGACAGATTTCTTATTCTCACCTGCGTATTCCGTGCCGCCGATCAGAATAATTTTCTTTTCGAAGTTCAGCGCGATCACAGTCTCTGACCGGCAACCGTGCTTAGCTGGATCAGCCAAGAAGGTCGGGCAGTTGATGATTGTGAAGTCAGGCGCGAACGTTTCAAGCTCTGACGCATCTGGGCGCCGCAGCAGATGACGGATAAACAGCCCATGCCACGTCAGTTCTGTGATGACGCGAACATCCAAGCGATGTGCAGGGTCAGCGCCACCGAAAAGATCCTGCACCTGATAGGTGCCACCTTTCATATGGTCGAGCATGTCTGCGTAGAGCTGATCAAAGGCGGAAGGCTCCATCGGAGGGTTGTTTTCCCACCAGATTGTTTCTTCGACTTCAGGTGTGCGAACAACAAATTTGTCTTTCGGCGAACGACCTGTGTGCTTGCCCGTGCTGACAAGAAATGTACCGCCTTGGCCTTCTTCCCCTTCGCCCGCTTTGATCGCGGTGGCCTGCAATTCGGCCTCGGAAAGGTTGTAATAGACGTATCCCAGCCCTTTGATGCCTTGATCTTCAAGTTTCATCTGCGGGTTGACCTTACCGTGGTCCATGGGAACTTTCCTCCAAAATTGGGGCCGAAATGGCCGGAATGGAGTTAGTTAGCACCAAGCGATCCTATCCGAACACCCTGTTTTTACAGCGTTAGCGCAACCAAGTTGCTGTTAGCGCAACCAAGTTAGGACAATCAGGTAAGTCTTGGGATTTTAGTTAGAAATTAGGGGTTAGTGCCGCAAATAAGGCACGCCTTAAATGTCGAATCATACTTAGGTATTGATTCGCCCCCTAAAATTTAGGAAAGATTCATGAAAAGAGCAGGCAAAACAAAATAACAGAGCAGTAAGGGTCAAACCCAATGTCTAAAATCGCACTTGTGGACGACGACAGGAACATCCTGACGTCCGTATCCATGACTCTCGAAGCTGAAGGCTTCGAAGTCGAAACTTATAACGATGGTCAGTCGGCGTTGGACGCCTTCAACAAGACAATGCCAGAACTGGCTGTCTTGGACATCAAGATGCCCCGTATGGACGGCATGGATCTTTTGCAGCGTCTTCGCCAGAAAACATCGATGCCGGTGATCTTTCTGACGTCGAAGGACGATGAGATTGACGAAGTGCTTGGCCTTCGTATGGGCGCTGACGACTACGTAAAGAAACCGTTCTCACAGCGCTTGCTGGTTGAACGCATCCGCGCGCTTTTGCGTCGTCAAGATGCGATCAGTGGTGAAGTGATCGAAGAAACCGAAGAAACAAAAGTGCTTACGCGCGGGAACCTCACTATGGATCCGCTGCGTCATGCGGTGAAGTGGAAAGGGCAGGACGTATCCCTAACCGTTACCGAATTCCTTTTGCTTCAAGCCCTCGCACAGCGTCCCGGTTTTGTGAAATCACGTGACCAACTGATGGATGTTGCTTATGATGATCAGGTATATGTGGATGACCGGACCATCGACAGCCACATCAAGCGCCTGCGCAAAAAGATGAGATCTGCGGACGACGAATTTTCTGCGATCGAGACACTCTATGGGATCGGCTACCGCTACAACGAAGAGTAGTAGGTTATGAGTGACGCAACCAACCAGATTGACGTACGCGATCTGGACTCCGTGCGGCGCGCGGCAGACGCGTCACAACCCTCAGTCGTCTTGGGTGACGACTGGGTGTCGCCCCATGCCAATGCGGAAGCCGAACTTTTAGAACGGCGCCGCAGACGCAGTTGGATCAACCTGCGAAATTCTCCAATTGCTAGAAAAATCATTACTTTCAATCTGATAGCGATGATCTTGTTGGTCTCAGGTGTGCTTTATCTGAACCCATCTCGCGACAACCTTGCATTCCAACGCGCAAATGGGTTGGTGAATGAAGCAGAGCTGATTGCAGACGTGCTTGAAGCACGAATGCCAGTCACTGCGCCTGTCAACATGATCACTGGCGACGGAATTGACGTTACGCGCACATTGGAAGAAATGGATTTGCGCGGCGGAATCGTTGTTAGCGTCTATGATCAAGCCGGCACATTGATCGCGACAGCCACCGGTGCGACTGGTGGCGCAACGATTGACGGGTTGGAAAAAGAAAACGGTACGACCTTCTTTACAGATTCTTTAGGATCGGTTTGGGCAGCGGTCAGATCGGTTCTAAATACGGGACAATTGCCCACTGAGGGCGAAGATGTTCACATTTTAACAGAAGAGGATCGCGCCGAAGTTTTAGAACGTGGCGCGGCCGTCGAAACCTTAAGTGGTCTAAACACGGGCACGGTTTTCGTCGTCACCACACTGATCAAGCAAAATGCACTGCCAGTAGGGTTTGTGTCTATCTCCAGCGCAGCTGGTGAATTGGACGAACTTGTGCGTCGGGAGCGTGAACAGGTATTGCGCCTGTTTTTGGTCGGTATTTTTGTCAGCATCGTCCTGTCTTTGGTGTTGGCATCGACCATCGCAAACCCACTTGCGGACCTTGCCGCCGCTGCGGAGCTTGGTCGTGACAAGAACGCGCGAAAAATGTCGCCTACTCGGGTCCGCATTCCAGATTTGACCGGACGACCGGATGAAATCGGTCGCCTTTCTGGTGCCCTGCGGGGGATGGTGCAAGCGCTTTACGAACGTATTGAAGGCAACGAACAATTCGCGGCTGATGTCGCGCACGAAATTAAGAATCCACTTGCCTCTCTCAGGTCTGCTGTAGGAACGATGCGCGTCGCTAAACGTGATGATCAACGCGAAAAACTGCTCGAAGTTATCGAACATGACGTGCGTCGCCTTGACCGTCTTGTCAGCGATATCTCGAATGCCTCGCGTCTGGATAGTGAGCTGGTGAAGGAAGAAGAAGAAGCCTTCGACCTTCTTAAAATGATGCGCAATATCAATGAGTTTCTTGGCCGCGACGCTGAGGAAAAGGGCATCGAATTCATCGCGGATCTTCCGGAAGCGCCGATCATGGTTATGGGTCTTGAGGGGCGTTTGGCCCAGGTTTTTGTTAACCTGATCACCAACGCGATTTCCTTCTGCGAAGATGGTGATGCGA
>CAYOSK010000202.1:0-3555 GCA_964406585.1 uncultured Octadecabacter sp.
AGTCAGAAACTTTTTCAACAGCTGCAGATAATCAAGAAAGTGTTGATATTGAAGTCCTACAGGGGGAACGTAAATTAGCAAAAGATAATAAAAGTTTAGGGAATTTTAAATTAGAAGGAATACCATCTGCTGCAAGGGGAGTTCCACAAATTGAAGTCACTTTTGATATTAATGCTAGTGGTATTTTATCTGTTACTGCGAAAGATAAAGGAACTGGAAAAACACAGCGTATAAGCATCCAGAATGCTTCAAGTCTAGAGAAAGACGAGGTAGAAAGAATGATAAAAGATGCAGAAGAATCATCTAAAATAGATAAAGAGAAAAAAGAGAAAATCGATATAAGAAATGAGGGTGATTTAGTTTGTTATCAAACTGAAAAACAATTAAAAGAATATGAAAATAAAATATCTCAGGAGAAAAAAGAAAGTATTTTAACTGCTATCAAATCTGTTCGTGATATTTTACAAAAAGATGATTTTGATAATCAAGAACTTAAATCAAAAATGGAGGAATTAAAGAAAGTTTCCCAAACAATTGAAGAAGAGATGGTAAGCCCTAATAATTCAGAACCTCAAGGTCAACAACAAACAAGTCCTGGTGATACAGTTATTGATACTGATTTTGTAGATGATAATGAATAATATATAATTAGATTAAGTTATATATTCATATATATCTTAATTTAATTGCATATTATTTATTTATTGGTATATAATTACTTTAAATAAATTTTATCGGAGAGTCCTTATGATTAGTTTATATTTTTTAAAATTATTTGTTTATGCTATTGTTACAGGTTTTAGTTCACTTTTCATATTTGGGTTTTTATCTAATGACCCTTCAAGAAACCCAAACCGAAAAGATTTTGAATAATAACTGATTACTAAATATGAACCTTGTTAACTAATTAACAAGGTTCATATTTAGTATCACTTAGGGTGTATACTAAGAGTATTATTAATTTAATTTGCGAGTGTAGCTCAGTGGTAGAGCGCAACCTTGCCAAGGTTGACGTCGCGCGTTCGAATCGCGTCACTCGCTTCTTAAATAAACGTTTAATACAAATATCTAAGCTTATATTATATTTAATTAAAACAAATTTAAAAAATAATGGTTTATAATATTATTAAATATTAAATATAATAAAACCATGTTAAATCAAGATGAATTAATTATTGGTGGTAAAAGTTTTACTTCACGTCTTATTACTGGGAGTGGAAAATATAAAAATTTAAAAGATATGGTTGGATCTTTATCAAAAAGTGAAAGCCAAATGGTAACTGTTGCTATAAGAAGACTTAATTTATTAGATATTTCTAAAAATAATACTTTGATAACAGCAATTAATTGGAAAAAAATTTGGTTACTACCTAACACAGCAGGTGCAAAAACAACAGATGAGGCAATTCGATTAGCTTTTTTAGGAAGAGAATTATCAAAAAGAATTGGTCAAGAAGAAAATAATTTTATTAAATTAGAGGTTATCTCTGATCCTAAATATCTTTTCCCTGACCCAATAGGGACATTAAAAGCAGCAGAATTTTTAGTAAAAAAAGGGTTTATAGTTTTACCTTATACAAATAGTGATCCTATATTAGCAAAACATTTAGAAGATATTGGTTGTTCTACTATTATGCCTTTAGGTTCACCTATTGGTTCTGGGCAAGGGATTCAAAATGTAAATAATATTCAAATTATTATTGAAAATTCTAACATTCCAGTTATAATAGATGCCGGTATTAGTTCACCAAGTGAAGCGGCATTTGCTATGGAATTAGGAGCTGAAGCTGTTTTAATAAATACAGCAATAGCAAAAGCTAAAAATTCTGCAGCTATGGCTAAAGCTATGAAGCTTGCCGTTCAAGCTGGAAGACAAGCTTATTTAGCAGGACAAATGTCTACTTGGGGCTTTGCACAATCAAGTTCAACATTAAAAGGTTCCGAATTTTTAAAATCAACTAAAAAATAATCTTAATTCTAAAATCTATGATAGATTTAATTTATTAAGAAATGATATAATATATAATAAGGTGAATACTGGAAAATTATTTTAATCATTATTAAAAAAGCAATACTTAAAAGAATTATAAACCTTAGCAATATATATATAAATACCGAAATGATAGTAGATAAATTTAAAAAACGCATATTTAAAAATAAAAAAGTGAGTAAAATTATACCAGTAGGTAAAGGAGTAAATTATTATTTTGTTATTGGGAGTAGTAAATTTTTATTAAAAAATGAACCATTGGAAGAAATGTTACGTGAACGAGCACAATTTCTTAAAAGAGAAAAAAAACCTATTACTTTTTGGTTAATCAAATCGCCTAAATTTTTGAATTCAAATCAATTAAGTGGCATAAGAAGTAAATTAGTAGAAGCTGGATTATCGGAAGTACAATTAACCGCAATTGTATCATTAGACCAAAGTTTTATTACATGGTTAAAATTAAGACTTCAAAATGTTGGTGAAGGTAGCTTTATAACAAGTGACGATATTTCTAGCCCATTAGCTTCAGATGTTTAAATATGAAATCATTCTCTTAGATAAAATTTAGTTTACTCTATCAATTTATTAAAACTCTTAGAGTGATCTAAATGTAATTTTATCCTTTATATAAAGTAATTATTTTAATCAATTAGACCACAATTTAATAATAAATGATAAAATTATTCCCACAAATAAAAAAAACTGTTTGGGATGAATATAGGCTTACATTAAATTCTATTAATGACCTTGAAAAAGAATTAATTGCATTAAGTGACAATGAATTAAAAGATAAAAACTTAAAATTAAAAGAAGAAACTTCTAAAAAAGGGGTCTTAGATGAAAACACTATAATTGAAGGGTTTGCTTTAACTCGAGAAGCTTCTAAAAGGACAATTGAATTAAGACATTACGATATACAATTAATTGGTGGACTATTATTAAATGAAGGTAAAATTGTAGAAATGAAAACAGGGGAAGGTAAAACTTTAGTTTCTACTTCTTCTGCGTTAGTAAATGCTTTATCAGGCGATGGTGTACATATAGTAACTATCAATGATTATTTAGCTAAACGAGATGCCGAATGGATGGGTCAAATTCATAGATTCTTGGGACTAAAAGTTGGCCTTATACAAGAAGGTACGAGTAGCGAAAGCCGAAGAAAAAACTACTCTCGTGATCTAACATATGTAACTAATACCGATTTAGTTTTTGATTTTTTAAAAGATAATATGGTGATGGATAAAAAAGAGCTAGTCCATCGGCCTTTTAATTTCTGTATTATTGATGAAGTTGATTCTATTTTGATTGATGAAGCAAGAACACCTCTTATTATATCTCGTGAAGCTGATTTATTATCCGAAAAATTTTTTAAAGCAAATGAAGCTTCGAAATACTTAGAAAATAAAAAACATTTTGAGATTGATCAAAAAGCAAAAAAAATAAGTTTAACAAAAAGAGGTTTAGATCTTACAAAAATATTATTAAATGTAGATGATTTATATAATATAGAAAACCCGTGGATTCCTTATGTTTTAAACTCATTAAAAGCTAGACACCTTTTTTTC
>CAYOSK010000203.1:0-3543 GCA_964406585.1 uncultured Octadecabacter sp.
TTATCTAACGCGATACCATCGTCGTTTTCTTTGGTTTCAAAGTACTCCCGCCGGAGGCGTCACCGCGTGCAGGCCAAAACTGCTGCCACGGCCTCTGGTGAAAACGGAGCCGCCGAAGCCACCTGCCAACCGCCGTCAAATGATGTGACCATGACCTGCGTCCAATTGGCATCCGCTGTCACCAGTTCTGGACCCGCGCCGCAATCGCGAACCCCGCCAGAAATGAAATCTTCGCCAATGCGGTGGTTCGTCAACCCACCGATTTCGGTATCCAGCACCAATTCTGCGCCGTCCCATTCAAACACGCGCAGCACCTTTGCCAAATGAGGCCGGTCCACAAAGGCAACTTCAACCCGGCCGTCTGCGTCAAAATCCGCCGCGCCAACGGGTGCCAGCCATCTGTTCGTGCGGCCAATATGCGGCGTTTCGGCGATCTTGCCGGTCTGGTCGTACACCGCCAAGGACCCGCCCAATCGCACATCTGTTTCGATCACCACGATTTCTGGATCGCCGTCACCGGTGATGTCCCACAAACGCGGTGCGATATCTTCGAACACGTGATCAACGGGCAATGTCACGCGATAGCGGACGCGATTGGACCAATCTTCGGTCTCGATCACCAGCTCACTGAACTCAATCGCATCGCCAAGTATGCCGTGGCCGTAGCGGTCGGTCTCACCGCCAAACTGCGCGCCGACGATCACTTCGGATGACACGGGGCCCGCAAGCCCCGCGATCAACCCAGCCGCAAAAACACCTGCGCGCGCGGTCATGCTAGATTTGCTTTTCGGGCATTTGCACGACAAGACCGTCCATCGCATCCGTGACCTTTAGCTGACAGGTCAAGCGCGACCGTGCTGCATCTGGCTCATACGCGAAATCCAGCATGTCTTCTTCCATCGCATCTTTGGCGGGGATTTTTTCGACCCACGCCGTGTCAACGTACACATGGCACGTTGAACAGGCGCAGGCGCCGCCACAGTCTGCTTCGATTCCGGGGATGCCGTTGTCGCGCGCACCTTCCATAACGGTCAACCCATTGGCGACCTCAACGATGTGTTCTTTGCCGCCGTGTTCAATATAGGTGATTTTTGCCATTGGATGTGGCCCCTTGTGTCGGTTGAAACATTTCCTGATGCTTAGATAGAACGGTCCCGCGACGTCTTCCAGCCCAATTGCACATATGTGGTGACATGGATGCGACACAGGCACGTGAACCTGCGCAGGGCGGCTAGGTCCGCGGCGTAATTTACGTTATCTGATGTCCAACGTAGGGCGAAAAGACCCCAAAAGGCAGAGCAGATGGGCAATCCATTTCCAAATCGCATCGGCGCGGCCCTTGGGCTGTGCATTTTGCTGTCTGCCTGTATGGACAGTTATGCAACGCGCGACGGCGACGTCCCCGCACAAAACCCTATCGGGCCGTTGGATACAGTCCCTGTTGTGGATGCGGCGACCGGCACCTGTTTTTCCCGCGCAACAACACCTGCGGTTATCGAAACAGTGACAGAACAGGTTTTGGTGCAGCCCGCGGTGGTGCGCAGTGACGGCACCGTGCAATCCCCGGCGGCGTTTCGCACGGTGACGCGTCAGCAAATTCTACGTGAACGTCGCGAGGTTGAATTTGAAACCCCATGCGCGGCGATCATGACACCAGAATTCATTGCATCGGTGCAGCGTGCCCTCCTGGCGCGCGGGTATTACACAGGGGCAATTAGCGGTCAGATTGATACGCGCACAGGGCGCGCGATTGAACGGTTTCAAACAGATCAAGGCGATGTTCATACCACCACATTGACCCTGCGCAGTGCGCGCACGTTGGGTTTGGTGGCGCTGCCCCGTGATCAGCTTTAGCCCCCTTTTACCCAAAAGTCCTAGCAATGGAAAAAGGGCGCCCCTTATCGGGACGCCCTTTGTTATGTCGTGTTGTCGCGTTGGGATCAAATTATTCTAGACCCAGCGCCACAAAGCGCGGCGTGCCATCGCGGCGCACCAACAAAAGCAGGGACTTGCGGCCTGCTTCTTGGGCTTCTTGCACACGGGCTTCGAAGTCGGCGATGCCGGTGATTTTTTGTTGACCAGCTTCTGTGATCAAATCGCCCGTCAACAGGCCTTTGCCTTCGGCTTCGCTGTCCGCTTCCACAGCCGTGATCAACAAACCGGACCCTAATTCAACGCCCAGTTCTTCCGCCATCTCGGGGGAGATTTCGGACAATGTCATGCCCAACATGTTTGTTGTATCCGGTTCTGCGGCGTCAGGTTCTTGATCTGGGAACGCCACGCGCTCCGCGGTTTCGCGACGCCCCAGCGTCACTGTAAGATCAACCATGTCGCCTGCGCGCAGAACTTCGACAGGGACGTCTTTGCCCACTGGCGAATTGCCCACGATCTGAACCAATTCACGGGTGTCTTCGATGGCAACACCGTCAAACATCAGAATGATATCACCACTTTCAATGCCTGCGTCTTCGGCAGGGCCAGATGGCACATCAGTGACCATCGCACCGCGCGCTTCGGCGAGACCTTCGATCGCGTCGACCATATCAACCGTTACGTCCTGAATACGTACGCCAAGCCAACCACGACGGGTTTCCCCGAATTCCTGCAACTGATCGACCACGTTTGTGACCACGGCCGAGCTCATCGCGAAACCGATCCCGATAGACCCACCATTGGGCGACAAGATTGCAGTATTCACACCAATTACATCGCCATCCATGTTGAACAAGGGCCCGCCAGAATTACCGCGGTTAATGGCAGCATCAGTCTGGATGTAATCATCATAGGTCCCTTGCAGGGAGCGGTTGCGCGCCGACACGATCCCCGCAGACACAGAAAACCCCTGTCCCAACGGATTACCCATCGCCATGACCCAATCGCCAACACGCGATCCAACCGCGTCGCTGTCGCCAAATTCTACAAATTGCAAAGGCTCATCGTACGTGACCTTAAGAACCGCAATATCTGTGTTCGGGTCTGTTCCGATCAATTCGGCGGGCAACAATTCGGATGGTTGGCCGTCACCGGGAAAGAACTCAATCTCGATCTCGTCAGCGCCTTCGATCACGTGGTTGTTTGTCACGATGAACCCATCGGCCGAGATCACAAAGCCGGACCCTAACGCAGACGAACGGCGTTCGCCCCCCGGTGCGTTGTTGAAGAAATCTTCGAAGGGAGAGCCTTCTGGTACGACGCCTTCATCATCTGTGCGGCTGGCGATCACGGTACTTGTCGTGATGTTCACCACAGATGGGCTTACCTGTTCGGCCAATTCGGCGAATGTCGCCGGTCGGTTCTGCGCGTCTACCGGCACCACTGTGGCCACGGCCAACGCCATTCCGACCATCAACGCCGCAAGCCATTTCTGGCGGGTGTCGGTCTTGGGGGCCGCCATCGCGATTGCGCGCGCTTTGGGGTTTTGAGGCATGTTCACGTGGAATCTCCTTCACGGGTAAGACGTGGCGCAACGGCGCCGTTGGTATTGAATGTAGGGTCGATGACGCCCAGCGCAACGTCAAACACGGCCTCGTCACCCACGCGTGA
>CAYOSK010000204.1:0-3532 GCA_964406585.1 uncultured Octadecabacter sp.
TTGAGGTGACGGGGCGGGTGTGTACGCCAACGGGCCGCCCGTTGGCCCATGCCTTGATCGAAGTCTGGAGCGCAAACCATCACGGGCGATACCGTCATGTTGAGGATCATTCCGGATTGCAACTGGATGAAAACCATCTTGGAGAGGGGCGTATTCTGACCGACGCCACTGGGCACTACCGGTTCTGGGCCATTAGCCCCGGTGCCTATTTGGCGCGCCCAGATATCGGGCGGTGGCGGCCCAAACATATTCATCTGTCGATCAGTGGCGGATCATCGCGCCTGATTACGCAGATGTATTTCCCCTGTGAACCCAACAACCCAAGCGATCCGATGGCGATCCTGATGGGGGATGCTTTTGCGCGCAATATTGGCAGACCGCGCGATGTGGGCACGGCGGATGTACAAGAAGCCTATGATTTTGACATCGTGATCGGTGGGCGCAACGCGACGTTTTTCGAACCATAAGATGCGGCCATGCGCCTAGCCGAGGGCATCGGCCAAGCGGGTTTTCATCTTTTGAAAATCACTGTCAAAGCCGCGAATGCCTTTGGCCAGCAGAGCATGGGCCATCGGATCCATCGTCATGGCCCAATGGAAATCCGCAGCGTCAATTGACATGGGTGGCGTGCTGTCAGCGCTGTCTGGCCCAAGGGCGCGGGGCAGATCAGCGATTTCAGCATCCAATTCCACCAGTAAATCGGGTGAGATCGTGAGGTTGTCACACCCCGCAAGCGCCTTGATCTGATCTACGTTGCGAAACGATGCGCCCATAACGATGGTGTCGATGCCGTGGGCTTTGTAGTAGCTATAGATCGTGCGCACCGACGCCACACCCGGGTCATCGTCGGGGGCATAATGATCTACGCCGTCGGCCTGTTTAAACCAATCCGTGATCCGCCCCACAAACGGTGAAATCAGAAACGCGCCCGCATCCGCGCAGGCAATGGCCTGCGTCAGAGAAAAGATCAGTGTCAGATTGCAATCAATACCGTCTTCTTGAAGCGTTTGCGCGGCTTTGATGCCTTCCCATGTGGCGGCAAGTTTGATCAAAATCCGATCTTTTGAAATGCCTCGGCGTGCATATTCGGCAATGATGTCGCGCGCTCGACGGATAGAAGCGTGGGTATCAAAGGAGAGGTGGGCCTCTACCTCGGTTGAAATACGGCCCGGAACAAGGCGCGACAGTTCTGCCCCTAACGCAATCGGGAGGGTGGCGGCGATGTGATCCAGCGTGTGCCCGGCCGCGATGCCCTGTGCAATTTCTGCATCCAGAACCGGGCGCGAAGACGTGCTGTCAAACGCCTTGAGCACCAAAGATGGATTGGTGGTGCAGTCTTGGGGTTGGTGCAGGCGCACCGCGTCAAGATCGCCGGTGTCCGCAACCACTGTGGTGACGGCGCGCAATTGGTCCAGAACACTTGTCATTTATTCAGCCGCCCGTGCATCGGCCGCTGTGCCGTATTGCGGCAGATCAGCGGCGGTTTTGCCATGTGCGGCCATCAGCGTATCGCGCACGTATGCGATATGCGCGGTTTCTTCGATGATTTCAGCAAGGTATTGCGCAGCCATCAGCGTTTTGCCCACGCCAATGGTGCCGTGGTTGGCCAAAACCGCGGCCTTCACTTTTGCGTCCATGAAAACCGGGCTGATTTCTTTGTCCGTTTGCGGCCCACCTTGGGGCGACAGGGGGATCAGCGGCATACGGCCAATTTTTTCGATGGTTTGAACCGTCAGGCAGGGAATTTCGATGCCCGCACTTGCATAGCCTGTGGCCCATGGGCTGTGGCAATGTACGACCGCGCGGATATCATCGCGGATCCGGTAAAGATCGAGGTGAAATTCTAAATCTTTGGACGGTTTATGATCAGATGGTTCCAGTGTGCCATCCAAGTGTACGACTTGTAGATTGTCACGGGTACATTCGTTGAAGCCTACGCCGGAGGGTTTGATCACAATGGCATCCGCGCTGTCGAGCCGCACAGACAGATTGCCCCCTGCGTTGGTTTGCAGGCGCAAATCAAAACAGCGTTTGGCGGTTTCGATTAGGGCATCTTTTTTGGCGTTCAGGTCGTCCACGAGTATTCCTTTCAGGCTGACAGCTGGTTCAGCGTCGTCAAAATGGTGTCGGTCACATCCGGCGCGAACAAATGCGCATCAAGGGTCGTGACGGTGATGTTGGTGTTCAGGTGTTCAATAAGGGTGTCGCGGCAAACGTGGCGCAGGTCAGGGTCCTGAATGGCGCCGCCGTCGATGTCGTGGTGTGAAAAGCCACCCATTGGCAAGATGACCGCGCACGGCCCGCTGAGCGCGTTGAGATCTTCGGCGAGCTTTGTGCTGACGAGGGCCATTTCGTCGCGGGTGAGTTTCACATGGGTGAACAGAGACGAATGTTCGTAGTGGGGACGTGCGAGAAAATGTTCGGGCATGAGGTTTTTCTGTCCCAAGCCGATGAAATTCATCGCACCGGGAAGCACAATGCGCGGCACATCCCCGCCTGCGCGAAACCGATCGGGCATGTTCACGTGAACGCCGGCGACGTGTATCCGGGTGAGTTCATGGGGCGTGAGATCAATAATGGCATCAAACGCATTGGCCCGCGCAAAGCGCGCAAATGCCGCGCCGCCAAACCCATTGGAATGAAACACAGTTGTTTCACGGCCCTGTGCGCTCAGCGCTTTGACCAAGGGATGAACCGCGCCGTCCGTTGCGCCAAGGGCGGTGATCCCGACGGATGGGGCAATATCAACCAATTCGCCTTTGCGCGCTTTTTGGCACAGGCCCGCTGTCATCAGGGCCGTGTTTTCCAAGGCTTCGCGCAGCATTCCGTTCAGGCCGGAAATATCGGCTAAGGTTGGAACAAGAATGATGGAGTTGTCTGCGACTGCAAACCGCGGATCAAAGGGCAGGGTGGTGCAGAGCACCTTTGGAAAGGTCACGGGGAGGCTGCGCATCACCTGCAGCACAATTTCGCCGCCCGTGCCGCCGCCGATCCCGACGACAACTTCGGCCCCGTTTTTGCGGCCCTGTTTGACCTGATCAAGCGCATAGTCCGCAGCCGCAGACATGGCCAAACATTTGCCTTCGCCTGACAGGGTTTTGCCACCCGTCTGCAATGAGATGTCGATCACATCATAACTGACACCGGCGGCAGACAGACGATCCGTTAAGAACCCGGTTTCATCTGCCTTTGTCGCGATGGTCGCAAGAACAAGTACCTGCGTCATGTTTTAGCCTTTGACCGCGCCAGCTGTCATGCCAGTGATAATCTGACGTGAGGCGAAAAGCGTGAAGATGATTGGCGGGATCGCCAGCAACATCCCCGTCGCCATGATGACCCCCCATTCCACATTGAATTCGGACATGTTGTTCACGATCAAAATCGGAACAGTCTTGGTGTCGCGGTCAGACAATGCCGATGCCAGCAGGTATTCGTTCCATGCAATGCGGAAGGTAAAGATCGCAGCGGCCGCAAGGCCCGGTTTGATCAAGGGTAGGACGATTTTGAAGAACACCTGAAACGGGCCAGCCCC
>CAYOSK010000205.1:0-3477 GCA_964406585.1 uncultured Octadecabacter sp.
CGGTTGATTGACTGGGACACAGTCTTCCAGTTTGTCAGCGTGCCCCCCAACCAACGGTGATTCATGTAGAACTGTGCTGACTTTTCAGCAGCTTCAGCGATCGGTTTTGCCGCCTGACGCTTTGTCCCAACGAACAGCACGCGGCCGCCCTTAGCAACAGTGTCACGGATAACCTGCAGCGCTTGGTCCAGCATCGGAACCGTCTGTGTTAGGTCCATGATGTGGATGCCGTTGCGGCTGCCGTAAATGTAGTTTTGCATCTTTGGGTTCCAGCGCGCGGTCTGGTGGCCAAAGTGAACGCCAGCTTCAAGCAGCTGACGCATGGAGAACTCAGGAAGAGCCATGATCGTATTCCTTTTCCGGTTTCAAGCCTCAGCGGGGGTATCAACGCGATTGCGTCAACCGGTGGATGATGTTGGGATGTCTCCCCAAATCACCCGCCCCCGCCTGCGGGATTAAGTGGGTGGCGTATAGGATGGGTTTTGCACCCATGCAACCCTATTTCTTCAGGGTTTACGCAGAAGATGCCAGCTTTTCATTGGGGTATCCCAATTGATCTTGATCGCAGGCACAACAGCGGCCTCGCGAAAGCCGCGCCCCAACAGAAATTGGCGTGCAGCTAAATTCCGATCACTCGTGATCAAAGACATGCCATTCGGGCCGGGTGTTTCTTCTTCATGGTTCAGTAACTGTTCGGCGACACCGCTTTTGCGGTAAACAGGGAAAGTCGCCAACATACTAACATAGCGGGTTTCAAGCGCTTCGTTTTCTAACTTTACCATTGGGCGATACATCGGGTGCATTTGTTCATCGATGATCTCGGGCGTGTCGGCCAGCAAATAGCTTACTGACATACCTGCAATTTTTCCATCGACTTCAGCGATGGTTGCGTTGGTATACGAATAAATGCCTGTGTCGCTCGCCGCTTTGTCGATCCCGACCGCCAATGCGGATTTTCCAGAATCTGCGGTGCTTTGCCAGACCGCACCCGGAAACCCTTCGCCTGCGATATCTGCCAGACGGGCGATATTCTCCGCATCGTCCTGATGCGCAGGTCGCAACTTGAGTGTCATTTCACATCCCTATCTGGCTCAACTCTAGGGATATTGTGTCTGAAGGGGGCCAAGCAAGGTAAGGTATACCCTACCTTTTGGCGCAATCTTCCTATCGCCCACCTGACAGGCTGATTGGCGGCGACGATGATCCTCCCATCAAAAAGCCATCATAGGGGCGTGATACGCCCATTTGACGCAACACCAAAGTCCCATACTCTGGGGCCCAGGCAAAGCTGACCGACGCTGCATCTGGCGGCAGTTCGGCCTGAAAAACAACCGTAGATGTGCGGACGTCATCCACATTGCCGACCGGGGGGACATTTGCATAAACGAAGGTCAACGGTAAGCGTAGGTCGCCAGCTTGCACGTTGATCCCCTGCGCCATCTGCGGCCAAAACGTGCGTAGCACGTCTTCCAATGCATCGCCATCAAGCGCGCGCAGGTTATCATAAGCCACAGCCTGCGGTGATTGATTGGTGTCGGTCACGATCGATTGGTCAATGCCCGCCACAAAACTTTCAGCGCTAATACGTACTTCAAACGTCAGCGCATCGCCGTCTTTGGTCATATCCGCAATCGATGGCAGCACCTCATGCGCATTCACAAATGAGGGACTGATCATTAGTGCGCTTGACATCAAAGCCAGAACGCCCACCCTAAGCCCCGACATAAAGGAAATATACATGCGGCTTTTCACCCTTCTTTTTGCGTTATGCGCAGCGCCTGCTGCGGCGCATGAGTTCTGGATCGAACCCGGCGCTTATGTGGTTGGCGCAGAAGACCAGATCATTGGCGATTTGGTCAATGGCGAAGATTTCAGCGGCGGCAAACAGCCTTACTTGTCGCAGCGCTTTGTCAAATTTCAGACCTTTGCGCAAGGTCGCTTGGCCGATGTTCCCGGACGCAATGGCGATAGCCCCGGTTTGCAGATGGATCCGATTGCGGAAGGTTTGCACATATTTTCTTATCAGAGCACGCCCGCCACGCTGGACTATGAATCTTGGGAAAAGTTTCAAAGGTTCGTTGATCACAAGAAATTTGGCGACATCCGGCCCCAGCACGACGCACGCGGTTTGCCCGAAACCGGTTTTACCGAAGTCTACACCCGGTTCTCCAAAACCCTTGTTGGCGTTGGAAATGCGGCGGGTGCTGATGGCTTTACAGGGCTTGAGACTGAGATTGTCGCGCTGACAAATCCATACACCGATGACCTGAGCAGCGGCATGACCTTTCAACTATTTTACAACAAAGCCCCCCGCGCAAACGCCGCATTTGAAGTGTTTGAAAAGGCCGCCGATGATACGGTCACGATCACATTCTACGAAACTGATGCGAATGGGCGCGTCACTGTACCCGTGAAATCGGGCTATAGCTATATGGCAGACGCCGTCATTCTGCGTGAACCAGCTGAAGGTTTGGCCAATGATACAGGCGCCGTCTGGGAAACACTTTGGGCCAATATGACCTGGGCCGTCCCTTAGGAACGCCGCGCAAGTGACTGATATTATTTGCATTGGATCCGCCCTATGGGATGTGATTGGCCGCGCCTCCAGCCATATGCGCGTTGGATCCGACGTGCCGGGCCGGATCACCCGCCTGCCCGGCGGCGTGGCGATGAACATCGCGATGACACTGCGACGTTTCGGGATGACCCCGACCCTGCTAACGGCCATTGGTCGTGACAGCGAGGGCGAAGAGCTGATCAGTGAGGCGCAGCGGATGGGCATGATCTGTGATCACGTCTACCGCTCTGACGATTTGCCCACAGACGTTTACATGGCAGTCGAAGGCGCAAACGGGCTGATCGCGGCGATTGCAGATGCCCATTCGCTGGAAACCGCAGGCGACAAGATCCTGCACCCACTTGAAAATGGCACACTGGGGTCAGCAGACACCCCGTTCAACGGCCCCGTCGCCCTTGACGGCAATCTCACGGTCGAGCTGTTGCAAACCATCGCCACCTCACCCCTGTTTGCCAAAGCAGACTTACGTGTCGCGCCAGCGTCGCCGGGCAAAGCCGAACGACTTTTGGCGCTTCTGGGGCACCCAACCGCGACTTTCTATGTGAACCTCGAAGAAGCCGGGCTGTTGTGCCAAACGACCTTTGGAACATCAACCGATGCCGCAGGCGGACTAATCGCACGCGGCGCGCATCGCGTTTTGGTGACGGACGGTGGCAAAGACGCATCCGAGGCGACAGGGGCGGACATTATCACCCTGCCCCCACCATCCGTGCTCGTCACCCGCGTGACAGGGGCGGGCGATACGTTTATGGCCGCCCATATCGCGTCCGAAGCGCAAGGCATGGATCGCCAAGCAGCACTTGCCCGCGCGCTGAACGCCGCCGCCACCTATGTTTCCGGAGAGAACCCCAGATGATCCCAATCACCACCAGCACCGAAGTCGCCGCCGCCAAAGCTGC
>CAYOSK010000206.1:0-3450 GCA_964406585.1 uncultured Octadecabacter sp.
AAATTCTTCAAGCGGGTCTGAAATGCGCCGCCGAACAACATGGCTACTTTCAACACTACCGCTACATGGCCGAAAGCGGCAAAAACTTTCGGCTGCCGATAGTTTTGGGGGAAACAGATGAAGGGAGTGTCGTCGTTTGCATTCTCTTTGTCAGGGATGGCTTAACTTTTGTAGAAACCGAGAGCGATGGTGACGTCGATGCCCGGATGACCCTGGCAACGACCATTTTTGGACTCTCAGACGGGCAGATGTCATTGGCACATCGTATTGTACAAGGTGATAACTTAATTGCTGCATCTCAAGAGCTTGGCATTAGCAAGAACACCGTCAGAACACACCTGTCTCGTATTTATGAGAAGACCGGGGTTAACTCTCAAACAGCACTCGTGCGGACACTGTTGAGCGTGGGTTGAGTTTGGGGCTTCGAATGCACCACGCTGACTTTCGCAAAGGAAGATAGGACAATGGACCGGAACGATTTGAACTATCTTGCTGCTTCGGTTCAGGCCTCTGTTCCGGGTATCGCCGCGCATTTTGGCGTCGAATATGTGACCTTGCATCTGTTTCGAGGTGGAAAGGGTGCGCAAGACAAGCCATACGTCAGAACCAATTATCCGGAAGCTTGGGTCAGTCACTACCTGCTGAATGATTATGTTCGGATCGACCCGGTCCTGAAGATGGCAGAGACGACGAAGGGTCCGTTCTGCTGGTCGTCGCTTCGCCTAAAGGCAGAGCATATCGCTATGATGGAGCAGGCAGAAAAGTATGGCGTTTTACCCACAGGTTTCAGTGTTAGCCATGTCGACCCAATAGCGCGGCGTAGCGTGCTGTCTTTCAACGCCCGTGATATGAATGGCGGAGAGACGTGGGACCCATTCCTGGCTAGAAATGGCGATCACTTGGTATTCCTTTCAGCTGAGCTGCATCGCATGGCGCTTGCCGAAGTCTTGGGCGATGATGAAGCCCTGCCGACGTTGTCACCGCGCGAATTGGAGTGCTTGAAGTGGACCGCGGCGGGAAAGGCGCATACCGAAATTGCCATCATTCTTAACCTGTCTGAGCATACAGTTCGCAGCTATCTCAAAGAAGCTCGCTTGAAGCTTGAGAGTGTGACGCTGGCGCAAGCGGTGTCTAAGGCTTCGGCACATGGACTGATTTGATTTTGGCGTGCAGCCGAAGATCTATTCCACCGTGCGCCTTGGGCCCCCCGCATTTGCGGGTATTTCGATAATCATCTCTCCTAATTAGCTTTCTACCTAAGTTGTGCGCCTCTTCAAGCAGCGGCCTGCACAACTGGAATTAAAGTTATCGAGAAAGGATAAAAAGATGACACAGATGAATGCAGTCGGTTGGTTCGACATTTATGTGGATGAGATGGAACGGGCCGAAGGGTTTTACAAGGCCGTGTTGGACGTTGAAATGGAAGATATGGCCGACCCAACCGGTGAGACGGAGATGAAGAGTTTTGTTGGCAACATGGAGGTGTACGGTGCCGCTGGCGCGCTGGTTAAAGCGCCTTACGCAAAGCCCGGGGCTGGTGGTACGCAGATTTACTTCTCGGTTGAGGATTGTTCTGTCCAGCAGGCCCGCGTCGAGAACGCTGGGGGCAAAGTGATCCGTCCGAAGTTCTCAATCGGCAACTTCGGCTATGTCACCCTGGCGCAAGACACCGAAGGCAACATGATCGGCTTTAACTCGCTGGACTAAAGTCGAAACCGATCTGACCACTCCGATCGCTGTGCGATTGATGCGCGGGCTAATGGCGAATTGCCCGCGCGCAACACAAAGGAGCTAACAAAATGAGCTTTCAAATTCATTCTCTTCCAGCCGAAGATTTTGCGCATCTGTTTGCGCTTTCGGATGCTAATCTGGCCAAAAGGAACGCCTGCCGTCAGGTTGTTCAGTCAAAGCCCGGTACGCCGTGCCGCGTGAGCATGGCGGACGCCGAGGTGGGCGAAACTGTCATTCTATTGAACTACGAACATCAACCCGCGCGGTCTCCTTATAAAGCCACCCATGCAATCTTTGTGAGGGAAAATGTGCAACAAGCTGCGCTAAAGGTCGGTGAGGTTCCAGAGGTTTTGCGCTCTCGCATCATTTCGCTTCGCTTTTTTGATCGCAATCACATGATGATCGATGCTGATGTCGTGCAAGGTGATGGACTTGCTGATGCGATCAAAGCTGCTTTTGAAGATGATGCGATTTGTTATGCCCATCTGCACAATGCAAAACCTGGTTGTTTCGCCGCGTCAGTTACCCGTTCGAATTGAGGCAGAGCGTTTGGTTCGCGTGTATGAAGCCGTCAGACGCTGGCGAGTTGCGGGAATATGTTTTCTCCGCTTCCGTTCCATCGAGACGTCATAAGCCGTACGAAACCGGAATGCACTGACAGCCTTTACGAACTACGCAGTAACTCGGAAAACTGGTCGTCGAAATTTTGAGGCGATTCTGGACCAGCGAATTCAGAAAACGCAATGTCTGTCTATTGCTGCCTCTTGATAGTTTGTCACTACTACGGCGAAAGGGCGGTATTGGATCCGAAGCCGATCACCGTTCTCAATGACTGGTTTGGTGAAATTCGCGGCATCGTGGGGTTGGCGACGCCGCATGAGCGAATGCATGCTGCGTCCGCAAGGGCCCAAAAACGAAGGTCGGATTTGTCCCGCGTTGCAGTCATCCAACGAGCAGGTAACTTTGCATTTGCAGCGAATGTCCGGTTTGACGGACCGCACCGCAGCATCTGAGTATCTCGGCTAACGGCGGCTAAGGGCCGTCCGTGAAGACGCGATCTGGGGGGACCCGGCATTATGCTGCGACCGATCTAATGGCGGCGAAGAGCCCGAAGTATCGAATGCTGCGCGATACACTAATAGCGGCGAACGGCATAAAGCCGACATTGCAATGTTGGGGATTGCCCGAGCCAGACCATGTTGAAATCGATAAAGCTGCGTTGCAGCGTCCTGAAAGCTGACCTTCATGAATTTAGCAAGACATTGGCATAGCGATGTTCAATATACTGAAAATTACTGCCGAATTATGTGTCTGATGTTAAACTAGTTTAGCTCATCCCGGCTATTGACCTACTAGACAAACCCTCTAGCCCCACTCTCTCTTCGACCAGAAGAGGTGCCCCATTCAGGGCTGCATCTTCTCTGCAGCTTTATGAAGGCATCTGACCAATTCCAACGCGATTGGCGATTGGAAAGTGTGATCTAAACGCAAGATATGCATGCGCCGACTGCTTGTCGGGCTCAGGAGGGGTATTCCCTTCATAAGTTTAAGTTCCGCCTCCAACCGGATCGCATGACGCGGCATCACTGTGACCCGTTGCGTTTGGCGAACGATTGACCTGAGCGCACTCATCCCCACGCAGGACCAATAGCTTGACGGCAAGTCGAGACCCGCACCTACAAAGATCGCATCGACATAGCTTCGGATGACGCTGCCAGA
>CAYOSK010000207.1:0-3445 GCA_964406585.1 uncultured Octadecabacter sp.
GCGCAGCGGCTTTGCGGGAGGCAGGATATGAAGTGAGCGAGGTCGATGCTGGCCCTGATCTTGCTGTGCGTCTTGCTGAGATGTCTCCTGATGTTGTGTTTAATGCGCTCCACGGTCGCTGGGGTGAAGATGGCTGTGTCCAAGGTCTGCTGGAATGGTTGCGCATTCCCTATACGCATTCGGGTGTTCTTGCCTCGGCCCTGACCTTGGATAAAGAGCGCACGAAGACTGTTTATCGCAATGTTGGCTTGCCTGTGTGTCAAAGCGTTTTGGCGCGTGCTGATGATGTGCGCGGTGGGCACGTGATGGCCCCGCCCTATGTGGTGAAGCCCTTTAATGAAGGGTCGAGCGTTGGGATTTACATTGTCCATGAAGGTGACGGCCCGCCTGCTTTGGCCGCTGACATGCCCGATGTTGTGATGGTTGAAGCCTTTGCCCCGGGTCGTGAACTGACCACGACCGTCATGGGCGATAAGGCCCTGACTGTCACGGATATCATCACCGATGGCTGGTATGATTATGCTGCCAAGTACGAAACAGGCGGGTCGCGTCATGTGATCCCGGCGGATATTCCGGCCGAGATTTTCGAGGCCTGTCTGGATTATGCCAAGCGCGCCCATGACGCGTTGGGCTGTCGCGGGGCGTCGCGCACTGATTTCCGCTGGGATGAAAGCAAAGGCCTTGATGGGTTGATCCTTTTGGAAACCAACACCCAGCCCGGCCTGACCCCAACTTCCTTGACCCCCGAACAGGCCGCCCATGTTGGCATGTCTTTTCCGCAGTTTTGCGACTGGATGATAAAGGATGCGTCATGCGACCGTTGACCGCCCGCCGCCCCCGTCCAGTGCGTGATCCGGCACCGTCCAAGTGGCGCTATAAGTATCAGCGTTTGATGCTGACGCCGCTGTTTCGCGGTTTGGTGCGTGTGGGCACGCCTTTGGTTTTACTGGCGGTGATTTCGGGGACGTGGTTTTCAAAGCCTGATAACCGCGCGATGCTGGATGCCAAGATCGCAGAGGCCAAAGCCCAAGTGCAACAGCGCCCCGAATTTATGGTCCAGCACATCAAGGTTGATGGTGCCAACCACGGGCTGACCACACAGGTGCTGGCGGCTTTGCCAATCGAATTCCCTGTGTCGTCTTTTGATCTTGATCTTGTCGCCATGCGCGAGACAGTCGTGGCGATGGATGCTGTCAAGGACGCGGAAATTCGTGTGGGCGAGGGGGGTGCCTTGCGCGTTGATGTCACCCCGCGTGCGCCTGTTGCGGTTTGGCGTGCGGGCACGACATTGCAATTGCTGGATGGCATGGGCGTATATTCGGGCACGATCCCGGCGCGGGCGGATCGTTTGGACTTACCTTTGATCGCCGGTGACGGTGCCGAGGATCATATTGCAGAAGCCTTAGAGATTTTCCGCAGCACAGGCCCATTGACCCCGCGTGTGCGCGGTTTGGTCCGCATGGGCGAGCGGCGTTGGGATCTTGTGTTGGATCGTAACCAGCGGATTTTATTGCCGGAAACCGGTGCTTTTGCGGCATTGGACCGGGTCATCGTGTTGGGGCAAACGCACGATTTATTAGAACGGGACGTGGCGGCTGTGGATATGCGCAACGGTCAACGTCCCATCGTAAGAATGAGCGCAGAGGCGGCCAATGCCTTGCGTCGGGTGAGTAATACAGGGGCGGACAACTGATGCGGGATTTATACGAAAGCCAACGGGCGATGCGCAATATGCGCAAGGCGGCGATGCAGCGCGGTGTGATTGCCATTCTGGATGTGGGCACATCCAAGATTGCGTGTTTGGTTTTGCGCTTTGATGGTCCTGAACAGTTTGGCGATAATGATGTGGTCGGCTCGCTTGCTGGCCAGTCGTCTTTCCGGGTGATTGGTGCGGCCACGACCCGTTCGCGCGGTGTGACCTTTGGCGAAGTTGAAGCCATGCAAGAAACTGAACGCGCTATTCGCACTGCTGTGCAGGCTGCTCAGAAAATGGCGAATGTCCGTGTCGATCACGTGATCGCGACCTTGTCTGGTGCCCGCCCGAAATCTTATGGTCTTGATGGGTCTGTCGATATCGAAGGCGGGATGGTCACCGATATGGATATTGGCCGTGTGATGGCCGCCTGTGATGTCCCTGATTATGGTCACGACCGCGAAGTACTGCATGCGCAGCCGGTGAATTTCGCGTTGGATCATCGCTCTGGCATGGCTGATCCGCGTGGCCAGATTGGCAATAAGTTGAACACTGATATGCACATGCTGACGGTGGATGCGATTGCGTTGCAGAACCTGTATTTCTGCCTCAAGCGTTGTGATCTGGAGTTGGCGGGCTTGTGTTCCAGCGCCTATGTGTCCGGCATTTCGTCGCTGGTCGAGGACGAACAGGAACTGGGTGCGGCCTGTATTGATTTGGGCGGTGGGTCCACCGGGATTTCCGTCTTTATGAAGAAGCACATGATTTATGCCGATGCCGTGCGCATGGGCGGCGATCACGTCACCGGCGATATCTCGATGGGCCTGCAAGTTCCGACCGCCACGGCCGAGCGGATCAAGACCTTTTATGGTGGCGTTGTTGCCACTGGCATGGATGATCGCGAAATGATCGAGATTGGTGGCGACACGGGTGATTGGGAACATGATCGCCGCACTGTTAGCCGCGCTGAATTGATCGGGATCATGCGCCCACGGGTTGAGGAAATTCTGGAAGAGGTCCGCGTGCGTTTGGACGCTGCCGGGTTTGAGCATTTGCCAAGCCAGCAGATTGTGCTGACGGGGGGGGCGTCTCAGATCCCCGGTCTTGATGGGTTGGCTACGAAAATTTTGGGCCAGCAAGTGCGTCTTGGACGCCCCTTGCGCGTGCAAGGTTTACCGCAAGCGGCCACGGGTCCTGCGTTTTCCGGCGCCGTTGGCGCGACGCTGTTTGCCGCGAATCCCCAAGATGAATGGTGGGATTTCGAGATTCCCGCCGAAACATACCCTGCAAGATCGCTGAAACGGGCTGTTAAGTGGTTTAAGGACAACTGGTAATACGCAATATCTTGCCCATTCGTCTGAATACGGCGGAAACGGTTAATTTTGTGACCATATTTTGTGTCCAAACTGTTGTTTTTGGGTGACGCCCGCCCCAGGAAGCGTTAATGTAACCCTAATTGATCAGTACTGCCCGGTGGGACGGGCCCAGAAAAAACAGGCGGACGAGCATATGACACTGAACCTAACGATTCCCGGACAGGAAGAGCTGAAGCCACGTATCACCGTATTCGGTGTGGGTGGTGCTGGCGGCAACGCGGTCAACAACATGATCGAACAGGCCCTTGATGGCGTCGAATTCGTTGTGGCCAACACAGACGCGCAAGCGTTGCAGCAATCCCGGTCTGAATCCCGTATCCAGATGGGTGTGAAAGTCACTGAAGGTTTGGGTGCTGGTGCCCGCGCAACTGTTGGC
>CAYOSK010000208.1:0-3409 GCA_964406585.1 uncultured Octadecabacter sp.
AGCCAAAGAAGTCCCCGAGGCGATCCGCAAGGCGACAGAACAAGCCAAGCGTCAGATGATCCGCGTTCAGCTGCGCGAAGGCCGCACATTGCACCACGACATGGAAGGCCGCCACGGCGCTGGCAAGGTCGTTATGCGCACAGCCCCACAAGGTACAGGGATCATCGCAGGTGGTCCAATGCGTGCCGTGTTCGAAATGCTCGGCATTCAGGACGTTGTTGCCAAATCCATCGGGTCCCAGAACCCGTACAACATGATCCGCGCCACAATGAACGGCCTGACCAAAGAAGCCTCGCCGCGCTCTGTCGCGCAGCGTCGCGGCAAAAAGGTCGCCGACATTCTGCCAAAGCGCGATGAAGCGCCTGCGGCCGAAGCTGCAACAGAGGAGGCCTAAACCATGGCTAAGACAATCGTTGTTAAACAGATCGGCTCCCCGATCCGTCGCCCCAAAGACCAGCTGCAAACGCTCGTTGGTTTGGGTCTGAACAAAATGCACAAAACCCGCGAGCTGGAAGACACACCTTCCGTACGCGGCATGATCAACAAGATCCCTCATATGGTCGAGATCATCGAAGAAAAGGGCTAAGCGCCCGACGCATCATGAACAATTTAACGCCCGCCTCACCAAAGGCGGGCGTTTTTCATTTCCGGTATCGATAGCAGCTAACAGCCCACAGTTCCTGATGCTGCCCCTTCGCGAATGGCGGCTATGGCGCTATTGCAAACTCGACGTGTTTGATTTGGCTCCAAACGAGTGTGGATGTGTAGTTTTCCACGTTCTCTGCCGCCAAAAGCGTTTGTTTTCCCCAATCTTCATAGCTTTGTGGGTCTTTCGCTTGGACGATCAGCACATAGTCAAAATCGCCGGAAACAGAATAACATTGCGATACAGCGGAATCTTTGCGTACAAAATCCCGGAATCGGGCATCGCTGGCAGCGCTTGCTCCGCTAAGTGTTACTTGGGTGATGAAAGTCAGCCCCCGTAACTCATCGGCAATCACAGACACGTCTGCGATTATGGCTTTCGATTTTCTCAGCGCTTGCAAACGACGTCGAACGGCTGACGCTGAAAGGCCAATGATCTCGCCAATCTGACCATGGGTCTTCTGATTGTCGGTCTGCATGACTTGCAAAATATGGCGATCAAAATCATCTAGCTCCATCTAACGAATTTCGGCGCATAAAGCAGAAATTGCAACGATTATCGTTACCAATTAGCTATTTTCGCCGACACTCTTCACGACCCCAATGTATAAAACTGCTAAATAATGGAGGCGAAAATGAGCGTGTTGAGAATTTTGGGGCTGGGACTTGTTGGGTTGACCACGGTCGGCTGCGATGGCCTGGGCGATGACTATGATGTCCTTACGGTCGAGGTCGTAGGTCAACAGTTTATTGCCGAAGGCGTGGTAGATGGATCATCGCCAGCGATCATGCAAGAAGCCATCACAAACAACCCTAACGTCAAGGATTTGGTTCTGAAATGGGTTCCGGGTTCTGCCAATGATGAGGCAAACCTGCGTGTCGCCCGCATGGTCCGCGATGCCGGCCTAACAACAATTATCCCAGAAGGGGGCATTGTCGCCTCTGGTGGAACCGATCTTTTTCTCGCCGGCACAGAACGCATCGTCGGCCCGGGGGCATGTGTTGGAATTCACAGCTGGGCCTTCAGCGGACTCTTGGGGCTAGTTAAAGAAGGTCGTGAGTTTCCTCGCGACGCCGAAGTGCACACACCATACCTTAACTACTACGCGGAAGTCGGCATCGAAGAGGCGTTCTATTGGTATACACTGGAAGTGGCGGATGCGGACGGGATGCACTGGATGTCCAATGCGGAAATCGAGCGATTTGACATGGCGACGGCACCGCTCGCCGACATAGACGTGGACCCAATGCGCTGCAATGAAGAGGCATAAGCGGTCGTTATAGGGTCGCGTTAGGATGGCCGTTTTGTCCCGCTCAGCGGCCATCAACACGCTTGTCTTATGGATACCCGCCGCGATCCGACCTTGACGCTCCGTCCCGCGTCCAACACTGTTTAGCCAACCTTTTGGCTAGGACGCCTCATGACCCTCACCCCCGATCTCATCTACCAAACCCACGCCGCCATCACGGATGCGACCATCCGCACGCCGTTTGTGCCCGCCACGCGGCTGTCGTTGCAGCTAGGCATTGATCTGCACCTTAAACTCGAAAACCGCCAGCACACCAATGCGTTCAAATCCCGTGGGGCGTTGGCCAAACTGTTGACCCTCACGGACAAACAGAAACAGGCGGGCGTGATCGCCTGCAGCGCGGGCAACCACGCCCAAGGCGTCGCCTATCACGCCACCCGTCTGGGCATCGCCAGCACCATCATCATGCCCGAAGCGACGCCGTTCAATAAGGTCAAAGCGACCGAAGTGTTCGGTGCAAAGGTCATTTTGTATGGCACGGGATTTGACGATGGCGTGCAATACACGATGGACCTTGCCGCGCGCGACGGGCTGACGTTTATCCACCCGTTTGACGATCCGATCGTGGCGGCAGGGCAGGGGACCGTGGCGATTGAAATGCTCGAAGACGCGCCCGATCTCGACGTGATCGTCGTGCCTGTCGGCGGGGGCGGGTTGATCGCGGGCATGGCCACCGTCGCCAAGGCGATGAAACCGGACGTACAGATCATCGGGGCGCAGGCCCATGTGTTTGACGCCGTGAAGGCCGCGTTTGACGACGCACCCCCCCATTTTGACGGCGCGACACTGGCCGAAGGCATCGCTGTAAAATCCCCCTCGGCCGCCAATATCGACGTGATCAAACAGCACGTGGACAGGATCGACGCGGCAAGCGAACCGGACATCGAAGACGCGGTGTTTGATCTGTTGTCATCTGAAAAACTCGTCGCCGAAGGCGCACCGGGGGCCGGGCTGGCGGTGATCAAAAACAATCTCGCGGCCTACCGCGGCAAAAAGGTCGGCCTTGTTATTTGCGGCGGCAATATCGACAGCCGCCTGCTGTCCACCCTGATCCTGCGCGGCCTCGTGCGCGACGGTCGGATTACTCGGCTGACGTTCGAAATCAACGACACGCCGGGCCAGTTGGCCGATATTTCGCGGATCATAGGTGAAGCGGGTGCAAACGTGGTCGAGGTCATCCACCAACGCATGATGCAAAGCGTGTCATTGAAGCAGGCGGAGCTGGACGTGGTCATAGAAGCCCGCGACATCGGCCACGTCAAAGCGATCGTGGGAACGTTAAGAGAGCAGGGGTTCCGGGTCAGGTCGGACAGTGGGGTTTAGAAACTCCTTCGTCGTCCAAGTTTTTCGAAAGGCGAAGCTCAGCGAGTAGATACGGCGTTCGTCATATTTGGAGCACCCGGATCACCCCCATGGGGAGGGCGCGTCGGACCCACCCCAAGGTCCGGGCGCAG
>CAYOSK010000209.1:0-3366 GCA_964406585.1 uncultured Octadecabacter sp.
AGCACCTGACTTCTAATCAGGATGTTGAGGGTTCGAGTCCTTCCCGGATCGCCACAGACACATGGTTGTCTTGAAATCGATCGTCTGAGCAGACAAGAGTGTGCAATGCGTAAGATCTACCCCTTGCTGACCGTTTTTGCGGCGTTGTTTTCGGCTTTGATTTTCTGGGGGTCGTTTGCCTATTTTCAGGCCCAAGAGGTTGAAAAGGCGGAAGCACGACTAACGTTATACCGGAGCGCCTTGGTCACTGAATTGCGGCACTTTTCCCATTTGCCATTCTTATTGTCGCTTGATCCGGTGGTCACCGCGACTCTGGCAGGGCAGTCACCGGAAGCCTTAGATCATCGTTTGGCCCAGTTTGCACAAAGCGCGGGGATCGATGCAATTTACCTTATGGATGCATCCGGTTTGACCATTTCGGCGTCCAACGCGCGATTGGAAACCAGTTTCAAAGGACAGAATTACGCATTCCGACCGTATTTTCAGCAAGCACAAGCCGGCGCCCTCGGGGAATTCTACGGAATCGGGGCGACGACCGGTGTGCCGGGATATTTTTACGCAATTTCTGTGAAAAACCCCGATGGCGGAGAAACTGGTGTCATCGCGATTAAGATTGATTTGTCGGATCTTCAGGACAGTTGGCAAAGTTCAGGTGAACAGATTATTTTGGCAAATGCTGATGGGGTTTCGCTGTTGGCGTCTGATCCAGATTGGCGATACCGCTCTATGTTACCGCTCAGCAGCGCGCAACGATCTGCGATCATCGAGTCTCGTCAGTTCGCAAATGAACAACTCGACACGTTCAATTGGGAGACCGGGCGTGGCAATCGCGTTGCGCGCGTTGATGGCCAGCGATTGTTGTATTTGCATACGGGGGATTTACCAAACGGTTGGTCACTTCATTTCTTTGTGCCTGACGATGTTGCTGCAACACGGGCGTGGCTGACCACAGGTATCTTTTTGGGTGTTTTGATGTTGGGGTTGATGGCTGTTCAGCGCCGCAGGTTTCGCCGTATCGGAGCTGCACTGGAGCGATCCGAAAGCGAAGAGGCGCAGTTGCGCCAAGCCAACGATCGCTTAGCGATCGAGATCGAGGATCGGCGCGCGGCTGAGCGCAGTTTGCAAAAAACCCAAGCGGAACTTGAACGCGCGGGTCGTTTGGCTGCGCTAGGGCAGCTTGCGTCGTCTGTGACCCATGAACTTGGCCAGCCGATTGCCGCGATGCGAAACCAATTGGCCGCAGCCGAAATGAAATCAGGTGCATCGTCTTTGACGGAGAAGATGGAAGGTTTGGTTGCGCGGATGGAAAGCATAACGCGCCAATTGAAATTCTTCTCTCGTAAGGGGCGCGACAAGTTTGAGAGCGTCGATTTGCAAGATGTTATGGATGATGCGCTAGAGCTTTTGGAGCCAAACATTGCTGTGTCTGACGCGGACCTGAGTGTGGTTCGATCTAGTGGTGGGATGCAGGTGAAAGCAAATAGATTACGCTTGGAACAGGTGATGACGAACATTGTGCGCAATGCATTGGATGCCGTGCAAGATGCGCCCGTACGCGACATTATGATCACCATGTTTGAAGATAGGGATGGTGTGGGTTTTAGTGTTTCAGATAGCGGGCATGGCCTTGGTGGGAAAACCCTGGATGATTTGAATGAACCCTTTGCGACCACGCGCGAAAGCGGGAAAGGCATGGGGTTGGGTCTGACGATTTCGGCAGGTATCATATTTGATCATGGCGGAACAATTTCCGCACAGGATCGACCAGAAGGCGGCGCAATTTTTCGCGTGAACCTGCCGCATTTGGAAGAGGACGACACACCATGAGCGCCTATCGTGTTTTGATCATTGATGACGACCAGATGATGCGCAATTCACTGGTCGATCTGATCGAAGCTGCGGGCTGGAGCGCAAAGGCGCTGGCGCGGGCGACAGATACAGCGCGTTGGATCGCACAGTTTCAGCCGGATGTGATTTTATCGGATGTCCGTATGCCGGACATGACCGGCCTTGAATTGCTGCACAGCTTGGATGCCGGGCCACCGATTGTCTTGATTTCCGCCCATGGGGATATTCCCACCGCGGTCGAGGCCATGAATGGCGGCGCATACAGCTTTATAGAAAAGCCATATGATCCAAAGCGACTGCTTTTGATCCTGACCCATGCAGCAGAGCAGCATCAAATGCTGGAAAGCAATCAACGTCTTAAGGAACGGCTTCAGCAATTGTCCGGGTTGGATCGGTTGTTGTTGGGGCAAACGCCGCAAATCGCAAAATTACGGGAAATGGTTGCGATGATTGCGCAAACCGATACGGCCGTCATGATCCGAGGCGATACGGGCACGGGAAAAGACCTGATTGCGCGTGCTCTTCATGATATTTCAGAAAGGTGCGATGGTCCGTTCATAGCGATCAATGCGGCACAAATGACCGCCACACAACTGCCTTTGATTGCCCAAAGTGCGTCGGGCGGAACACTGTTTCTGGATGAAATCTGCGCCTGTCCAGCGGATATCCAACCCGCATTGCTGCGTTTAATCGAAGCACGTGAGGTTTTGTTGGATGGTGCAGGCACGCCAATTAAGGTTGATCTAAAGATCATATCGGCCACCAACGAAGACACCGCGATCGCGGTTGATGAAGGTCGGTTGCGTCGCGATCTTTTGTTTCGACTAGAAGGTTTCGTTCTTTCTATTCCGCCGCTAAAGGCGCGATTGGACGATGTATCGCTTTTGGCGCAACATTTCATTTCGCGGGCCGCATCAGTGCACGGCGCGCCACCGCCCGAGATGACGGATGCAGATATTTCCATCCTGATGGCCCATGACTGGCCAGGCAATGTGCGCGAATTGCGAAATGTCGTGGAACGGTTTGTTATTTTGGCCCAGCACGGGCAGGGCACTATGGCCACCGCGCTAGACGCGAGCGATGCAGCCCCATTGAAATCTGGCCTGCGCGAAGCGGTCGCCGCGTTCGAACGTCAGATGATTTCTAAAGCCATCCAAACCAACAACGGTCGGATGGATGATGCCGCAGACACCTTGGGCATTGGGCGGCGCACGTTGAACGAAAAGATCGTTAAACTGGGCTTGGACAAAGACGCACTTTTGTAACCTTAAGGGCGTGTGCGGAAAGTGTCCTTATTAAGGGTGTGCCTTTACGGCGCACGTTGAAAAGAACTGACCGAATTGGTCAGTGCAAAGACAAAGGGCGAGTTTACGTTGAACATCAGCTAGGGTGGCTTGTCCAACAACCGCGAAAATCTGGACGGTATGTGTATCGGCGCGTTTGAAATAGCGCAGTTCTGCGCGAGGTATCCGGCCGTTATGGCCCTGAATGGCGATGATGCCGTTTCACGAGACGACA
>CAYOSK010000210.1:0-3338 GCA_964406585.1 uncultured Octadecabacter sp.
ATATTTGCCCATAAAGAAAGACAAGAACGTGTTGATGCTGATCCGAACGCGCGGGTCATTGGTCATCACATGCGATGATGCATCCAGCGTTTCCAACATCAGCTTGGACCAAAGGCCGGCGCCTTTGTCGTTCATCAATGCCATCGCGTTGTGGGTGTGGTGAAAGTTCAACCGATACTCCGCACCATGATAGTATGGGCCACCACCCATCACATCGATCCACATGCTGGCTTGCGTGTTGATGTGGTGATTGATGCCGCCAACACGTTGGAATACCGACGTGAACCAATCCTCTTGTTCGAACACACGCCGATAGAACTGGTGAACGATCTCCACGATAGGGTCTTGGCCAAGCACCGAATACAGCTGCCAAAACTGGATCGGCTTTGACGGATCGCTGGGCGCACTCAATGATAGGACATCAGCCATCCGATGGGCGTCTTTTGGCAGAATGCCCTTTTCCACAGCGGACGTGATGTAATCCCGCTGAATCTTTTCCGTCATATAGCCGGTTCGTGTAGGAAACTTGGGAAGGTCAACATGTTCCATAATGTGGTCTCGCCGGGTGTCTTGCCCTCTTTGATGGTGAATGGGATCTGGGCAAAACTTCGTGTTATGCCGGACCGAGTACGTATGAAGCAAACTCAGCACATTCAACCCTCGCGGCTTTTGGCGCGATAGTGCCTGTCAAGGCGAACAATTTCCCTCACCCACGATTTGGAAAAAACTCCTCAGGATAGTTTTTGTGAGTGCTTGCACGTTCGCTCGCGTTGCGCAGAGCTTGATTTAGTCAAGTTTCCTCTGCGGCGCGGACATTCGCAGTTGCATGATTAAAAGAGCAAGGTGCGGGACACTGCGGACCTGCGTCATTCTGCACCTGAGGTCCGCTTTTGATTTTGTGCTGCGATAGAAACATCAAGTCTCGATCACATCTCGCCCCTTCATCCCCATCAAATACGCAACGAGGCTCAGAATGACGGCGCAGGCAGAGACGAGTGTCATAACCGTTCCTGGAGCAAAGTTCACGAAACCACCCAAATCCATGTAAACAAAGTATCCGATGTCCGTTACACCCCCCACGATCGCAGTAAAGAACATGGCCGTTACCGAAGCGCGCCAGATGTAAATGGCGCCGACGACAGTAAATGCCCCGATCCACAGTAGGTTGAACCCGTGCTGGTTGATGATGGCACCCGCGGCCTCGTGATATGGTCCGACCAGCAGCGCGGGATCAACCGCATCTGCAATGCCTGCAACGGCGCCAGCTGTGTCTTGCGCAATTGTCATGACGCCTGCCAGCATGTGGACCAGCCCCCAGACGACCCAAAGACCGGCGGCGATTTTCAGGACTAGCGATGTTGTAGACTGAGACATGGGATTTCCTTTTCAGGGGTTAAGCGTTTGTGGGTGCGGCGTCTTGGGATGCATCGATCGCTTCGCGCAACTCCAGTGCCAATTCGGGGGGTGTCAGTCGGTCCGTTTCAGTATCGAAATGTTCGGTGAAAAGGCCGAAGTTAAAGCTGGACGCTATGTTCGCGCCAAAACGAGGGAAGCCGTCCATCGCCGTTGCCAGCACGTTCTGGCCGCAAAGACGACGATGTTGGAACGCGTTGGCATGAAAATTCCCGATTAGGTTTGATCTGAGGTGACGCGCCCCAGAACTTCGGGGATTTGGTGGCGGTGGATGTAAAGAACCGCCGTGCACAGCAGGCCAAGGATGATGGCAGGAAAGGCGGATGGCCCAAGAATGAAAAGATGCGTCAGAACCGCGCCTACCATTGTGCCGCCCAAAACAGCGGCCCCTGTGACCTGACGACGTGGAAGCCAAAGTAGCACAGCCCCAAAGATCTCAATTGCGCCGGTAACGTAACGAAAGCCTTGGCCAAATCCGATTTGATCGAAGGTTGCCACCATCATTTCGACCCCCGCAAGCTTTGCGCCGCCTGCGCCGACAAACGCGAGGGTCAGTAGGATACGGAGGCCAAGCGATACGTAGGTCATATGTGTTTTCCTGCATTGAGCGATTTTCGTTTGCATAAAGTGATATGTATTGCTGATGCGCGCAATGCGCGTACATTGGCACTTAATGCGCGGAAAATAGGCATAAGAGACATGGACAAATGGGCGGAGCTTCGTACCGCATACCAAGTTGCCAAATTAGGCACAGTCAGTGCCGCTGCTGACATGCTTGGCTTTCACCGCGCGACCGTCAACCGTCACATCGACGTGCTTGAAGCCGAGTTGGGCGGGCGCGTCTTTATCCGCCATGCGCGGGGCTATGCGCTCACGGAACTCGGCGAAGACGTGCTAAGAGTTGCCCAGAAAACAGAAGAACTGACGGATGATCTTGCGGGTCGGGTTGCAGGGGCCAAAGCTGCGATTGCCGGCGAAATCAAACTCACGATCCTTGCCCCTTTTGCTGGATTGCTGATGAATGCTATCGCAGATTTCAGAGCATCGAACCCCAATTGTCTGGTCCACATCGATGCCAGCGAAGACCTCGCCCGGCTTGAATATGGCGAGGCTCATATCGCGCTGCGCGTGGGCGCAAAACCTGACCATCCCGACTATGTTGTAAGCAGCTTTGGGCGCGTTGGTTTCAACCTCTATGCTCATGAAAGATACATAAGTCGGTTTGGCCTGCCGAAAGACACCAGCGATTTTGATGGCCATCAATTTGTCGTTCCACCAGCCAGTGAAAGCCGCCTGCCGTTTGCGCCATGGATTGGGAACCATGTGCGCGAGGAATTGATCGCACTGTCGTCGCGGAACATCGAAGTCAATTTTGCAGCTATTTCTGCGGGCATCGGCATGGGCTTTTTGGGGGATCATGAGGCGCAGGCCTATACCGGTTTCCATCGCGTTCTTGGTGCGAACAAGGCGTGGACCATACCGCTTTGGCTTGTAACGCATGTCGACCTGCACCGGACAGAAAAGGTGCAGGCAATGCTTGGGCATATTAAGTTGGCGCGGAATGAGAGCTAACGAAACACGGCCTCGTCCTTTACGGTGTTCGGCTTGAAAGCCGCAAATTCGGAACATCGCAGGAACTGGGTAAATTGTTCTGAACACTGACCTTTGCGGCGCTGTGTTCGTATGTTGGGACGGGTTGATCAATCCTCGGTCGCTCTCCTCAGCAATCCGTCATAACGCTGCTGGAGCGCACGGCAGGAGGTCCCCAACGGTGTCACCGACCGCTCAGCAATGACCCGGCTGAATGACAAGTGCCGACAAGGCGGTCCTAAGGTGCCAAGGATCAGAGTTATCCCCGCTGGATTGGATCACCTGCTGAAACAACTTGATACTCCGCAGGCTCAACTTGCCCAATTGGTCACTCA
>CAYOSK010000211.1:0-3279 GCA_964406585.1 uncultured Octadecabacter sp.
CTGGCCAAGGCCATTGGTGACGCTGAGCCCAGCCTCATCATCGCCGGTTCCGAGTGTCGTAACGACGAGGCCCTGTGTCTCGCCACGTGTGAACAACGCAGACCCGTGGGTCCGTGGCAGAATGCCGGTTTCGGATACGATGTCGCGGATTTCGTCCGTCTTACGACCGTCGATCCGCTTGCCAGTCTTAACAACGTCGCCGCGCAGGATGGAGGCCTCTAGGCCCTTCATCGCAGAACCAAGGTTCTCGTCTGCAAGCTGCTCGTCGCTCAGTGCTTCTTTGATTGCTGTGCGGGCTTCGCCAACGGCAGTTGTGCGTTCCTGTTTATCAGAAATCGCGAATGCTGCGCGCATCTGCTTTTCGCCAGCCTTAGCAACAGCTGCTGCAAGGTCAGAGTAGTCAGGTGCGGAGAAATCAAACGGCTCTTTCGCGGCGTCTTCGGCGAGATCGATGATCAGGTCGATAACTGGTTGAATCTGCTCGTGTGCGAATTCAACAGCGCCGAGCATTTCGTCTTCGGAAAGTTCGTATGCTTCGGATTCAACCATCATCACGGCGTCTTTTGTACCTGCAACAACAAGGTCCAAACGCTGTTCTGGGTTTTCACGCAGCTTGTGCATGTCGTCCATTTCTGGGTTCAGGATGTAATCGCCGTCCTCAAAGCCAACGCGGCAAGCGGCAATCGGGCCCATGAAAGGTGCGCCAGAAATTGTGAGTGCAGCAGATGCTGCGATCATCGCAACCATGTCTGGGTCGTTGACGAGGTCGTGGGACAAAACGGTACAAATCACGAGGACTTCGTTTTTGAAACCTTCCACAAAGAGTGGGCGAATCGGACGGTCAATCAGGCGTGATGTCAGCGTTTCTTTTTCGGTTGGGCGCGCTTCGCGCTTAAAGAAACCGCCGGGGACTTTACCAGCCGCATAATACTTTTCACCATAGTGAACGGTCAGCGGGAAGAAATCTTGACCCGGCTTTTGCTTCTTGGCGAATGTGACGTTCGCCATAACAGTTGTCTCGCCGTAGGTGGCGATCACGGTGCCGTCTGCTTGACGCGCAACTTTACCTGTTTCCAGTGTCAGCGTTTCTTCGCCCCACTGAATGGATTTTTTAACTTCTTTGAACATTATCGTTTCCTATTTGGGGGCAGGCTTGGGCGTTCCCAAGTCCCCCGTAACATTGGTGGCCCCATTGCCACCGACCCCTGATCCTCATTGCGGACGCCGGGGTCTTTAGCGTCACGTTTCAGATGTGATGCGCTTAGCCTACTTTGGTGTGTTTGGGAATAGGGGCTTTGGTTGGCTATGGTGTCGCGCCAAGACTGATTAGATCGGACACTGTAACGAATTCAAAACCACGCGAGCGCAGCCCGTCGATGATCAAAGGCAGGGCGTCGCGCGTGCTTTGATTGCTGCTAAACATGCCGTGTAACAAAACAATATCGCCGGGCTTCGCGGATTCGATGACATGCAAAGCAAGAGCTTGCGGGTCAGCATCAAATCCCAAAGAGGTTTCGGGTTCAATTGTCCACATCACAGTCAGGCGCTCTTGTTGGTCCAGAACCCAAGGCAAAACAAACAATTTGCGTCCAAAAGGAGGACGAAAGTGGAGCGGGCCTTCGTAACCAACTGCACGCAAAGCGGCATCTGTGCTATCCAATTGGGCACGTACCTTGCGCGGCGTCATCAGCACCATGCGTGGGTGGTTCCAGGAATGATTTCCGATTTCGTGCCCGGCAAGGAAAATCGCGCGGGTTTCGTCTGGATGAACCGTTACATTTTGTCCGTTCAAGAAAAATGTAGCCTTAACGTTGCCCTCATCCAGCAGTCTTAACAACACGCCAGTGTTGCGTGCCGTTGGTCCGTCATCAAACGTGAGTGCGATAACCTGCGCCTCAGTTTTTATGCTGTTGACAAGATTTCCAAACAATTGTGTGTCGCGTGATCGGCTGTATTCATTCGCAAAGCGAACGCCAAACGCAATGAGGGCCAAAACCGAAGCTATGATCAATAGCTTTTTCATAATGCCGCTGTTTGCCAAAGCCTGATCTTAATGCCCCCATGATTGACGACAGGGCCGGCGGGTTTGAACGGCAATTTGGTCGCCTTCGCAAGACTTGCATCGGTTGTGACAATCGCAGCGCGCCAGCCTTTAAAATCCGTTTTCAGTCGGTCCCCCAATGACGCGTAAAGTCCGAAAAGGGGTTTCTTGTTTCCAATTCGACCGCCGTAAGGTGGATTCACGATCACCAAACCGGGCTGTTCACACGGCGGCGCGATATCCGCGATTGGTTTGCAGCGGAAATCAGTTACGTCTTTCACACCCGCCCGTTCGGCATTTGCCGTACTCATGGCGATGGCGCCTTGGTCACGATCCGATCCGTAGGCCGTAAAGGCGGCTGCGCGCGGCGGGCTGCGCATTTGGTCAAATTGCTCTGCATCGAAATTGGGGAAGTTTTGAAATGCAAAAGGCCTCGCCCGCCCGGGATCAAGACGACACGCTATTTCGGCGGCTTCAATTACGAACGTACCGGACCCGCACATCGGGTCATAAAGAGATTCTTTGCCGTTGAACCCTGCTTCGCGCAGAAACATCGCCGCCATGGTTTCACGCATCGGCGCTTTGTTCACGGCTTCTTTGTGGCCACGTTTGTGCAGGACGGCACCGGATGTATCGACCGACAGTGTGACAATATCCCGTTCGATCCGCACGCGGATGCCGAAGGCGTCTTCGTTGTTGGTATCGATCGTAAAACCATAAGCCGATAACGCGTTTTCAACCCGCTCGGTCGCGGCGTTCGCATGGTAAATTTTGGATTTCACACATGTGGTTTCGACCGAAACCAGCGCACCTGCGGGCAACACATCCGTCCATGCAAATTCTTTGGCTGCCTTTTCGAGCTGAGACAGATACAGCGCTCGGAATTCACCCAAACGCGCCAAAACACGCGTGGCACCCCGCATTTGCAGATTTGCGCGCCACACATCCGGCCAGTCCCCACGCAATGTGACGCCACCGGGGATTAAAGATGTAACTTTGAACCCTTTTTCGCGGGCTTCGGCGGCCACAATATCCTGCTGGCCGGGGGCTGTGATTAGGAAGATGTCCATGGATTAACCCTACCTTCAATTGCTTAGAGGCCAAAGCAAAACCGCCCGCGGTTTCCCACGGGCGGCTGCGAAATTTGATAAGATCCGAAACCTTACCGGCGGATGCCGAGACGTTTGATCAGGTCCTGATAACGGGCCTCATCCTTGGCGCGTGTATAGTCCAGAAGC
>CAYOSK010000212.1:0-3278 GCA_964406585.1 uncultured Octadecabacter sp.
AGGCGTCAGCCAGCCATCGCGATGCGTCGCCAATATTGCCTTCCGCACCATTCAACCCAAGTGCTTGAAACGCCTTGGCAATATCTTCGCCTATCTTTTCGGCTGCCTGCATCCGCCGCCGATCCTTATCGAGTGCTGCGTCTTCTCCGGCTTGGGGGGCTAGCGTATCCAACTCACCAACGGAGTGGCGCAAAAATTCTTCTTCGGCCCGCAGTTCTGCGACACGGCTTTCAGCGGCGGACAACGCCTTTTGCGCGCCCGACAATGCCTTCCAGGTGGATCGCACCTTATCAAGACGCGGCTGCAAGCCACCGAAGTCATCCAATAGAACGCGGTGACCGCGCGGGTTCAAAAGCCCACGGTCATCATGTTGGCCATGCAATTCTACAAGGGTTTCCGACACCGCGCGCAAGATGTCCCCGCCAACGCGACGATCATTAATCCATGCGGTCTTGCGCCCGTCGCGGGTGTTCACCCGCCGTAAAATCAACGCGTCATCATAGGCAAACCCTGCTTCGCGCAGCACATCCCAAGCGGCGTGGTGTTCCGGCAAATCGAATTCGGCGACCACTTCGCCTTGATCCGCACCCTGTCGGACCAGTTCCGCGCGCCCGCGCCACCCGAGAACAAACCCGAGCGAATCCAACAAGATGGATTTTCCCGCACCGGTTTCGCCAGTCAGCACATTTAACCCCGGCTGAAACGCAAGTTCCAACCGATCGATAATCAGCATGTCCCGAATATCAAGGCTGCAGAGCATGTCGCCCGCCTAGAGCCATTCGCCGCGCACCATCTGACGATAGATCGCGGCCAACCAGTTGTCGCCAAGAACAGAGGGTTCCAACCCCTGCCCCGTCAACAACGCAAAGCTGTCCGCATACCATTCCGTAGATTGGTAATTATAGCCCAGAATTGCGCCCGCGGTTTGGGCTTCTTCGATCAACCCCAAGGACAGGTAGGCTTCGACCAGACGATGAAGGGCTTCAGGCGTGTGGGATGTTGTCTGAAAATCTTCGACAACAATGCGGAACCGATTGATCGATGCCGCAAAATGATCGCGTTTCAGATAGTAACGCCCAATTTCCATTTCCTTCGCTGCAAGGTGGTCGAACGCAAGGTCAAATTTGAGGACCGATGCGCGCGCGTATTCCGTGTCGGGGTAACGTTCAATCACCACGCGCAACGCTTGCAATGCTTGGAATGTCAGGCCCTGATCGCGCCCAACCTCGTCGATCTGATCGTAATAGGACAGCGCCAAAAGATACTGGGCATAGGCCGCGTCTTCATCCACCGGATAGAAATCAATATAACGTTGCGCGGACGCGCGCGAATTCGGGTAATCTTGGTCTCGGTGATACGCAAAAGCCTGCATAATCAACGCGCGTTTGGCCCATTCAGAATAGGGGTAAAGGCGTTCGATTTCACCGAAATAAAAGGCGGCGTCATCCGCGTCGCCTTGGGCGAGTTCGAATTCACCACGCTCAAATATTTCTTGCGCGGTATAGACTTCAAGATTGCTTTCGGGCGGTGGTCCATTGAACGCCCCACACCCTGACAAAAGCGCAAGTGACAACATGCCTGTTGCCAGACCTGATCTGAGTGTCGTGATGCTGCTGCGGCCCAACATGGTTCAGGCGCCCCCGCTCCTGTTAATCGTCCGAAGATCGCCTTCGGTTGCAATTGGTCTAGCACATAAATATGGGGGGCAAAATGCCTTTTGCGACTAGGGAAGCAGGTTTGATCGGCGTTTGCCCGCCTAGGCGACTGCGGGCAGATCAGACCAGCGCAAACCGACACCCGGAAGACGTGCCGCCGTGGCATCATCTACGTGTGTCCAACCCCATGCGTCAGGGTCATTGAACATTGCGCACAACAGCGCATTGGTAATGGCATGTCCGGCTTTGGAACCGGTGTAGCGGCCCAAAATTGGTGCGCCTGCGGTGTACAGATCACCAAGAGCGTCCAACATTTTATGACGCACGGCTTCGTCCTTGTAGCGCAGACCGCCGGGGCTCAACACGTCGGCCCCGTCAACAACGACCGCGTTTTCCAACGTTCCGCCCAAGGCCAAGCCCTGCGCACGCATGGCATCGACATCACTGGAACGGCAGAATGTGCGGCTGTCACATAATTCGCGTACAAACGCACCGTTGGCCATGTTCAACGTCTTTTTTTGGTGACCGATGGCACGATCTTCGAATTCTATTTCGAACCGAATATGCAAAGTGTCCGCCGGATCAAGGCGCGCGGTGGCGTCGCCGATCTTTACAGTCACTGGTTTGCGCACTTCGATAACGCGCAATGGCGCGGCCAATCTGCGAACACCCGCGCGCAAGAAACCTTCGACGAACGGCGCGGCGGATCCATCTAGGATCGGAACCTCGGGGCCGGTCACCTCGACCAACGCATTGTGCAACCCGCACCCTGCCAAAGCGGCCATAATATGTTCAATCGTCGAAACTGACGTGCCCGCGGCATTTTCAATCCGGGTGTTCAGCGGTGATACGATCACGCGGTGCCACAATGCAGGCACATCGGCCTTGGATGCGTCGACATCCATACGACGAAAGATGATACCATGATCAGCAGGCGCAGGACGCACAACAACCGACACCGGCGCACCAAGGTGCAAGCCCTTGCCGTCGAATGCCACAGCTGAATCGAGTGTCGTCTGCACGAATGCCTACCTTTTGTTGTTAATGAAGACCTAATTGGTGGGGCTCAAAGGCTCAACACACAGTTTGCAACGGACTGAAACATCACTGTTACAATAAGGCACGATCCCGCCCAACGGCTTGGCGCAGATACTTAAGGCCCTGTTTTCAATATAAAAAAGGGCCACCCGGAGGCAGCCCATTTTATCATTTTTATGTCTCGTAAGACCTAAATCAGTTTGCCTGACGACGCAGGAACGCTGGTATCTCGATGCGTTCCTGATCTGGATCCGCGTCTGCTGCTGGGGCCGGAGCCTCTTCGCGGATCGTAGAGACAGGTGGCTGTGGCCGTTCGCTTGGCGCACCGCCTTCCGCGTTGCCTGTCATCCGGCTGATCAGGGAATTCAAACCACCCATACGTGGCTTGGATGCTTCATCAGATTCAACAGGTTCGGCGGCCGGCGCAGGTGCTGTCCGTGATGCAGCCGTGCGCAAACGATCCAGCGTTTCTTGTGTCGGTGTGCCAACGGCCGGGCGCTGCGGTGCAACGAATGCATCGGTCGGCGCTTCGATTTCGGCAGGTTCCGGGCGCGGCTGATAGGCCCCTGGCGGCATGTCGCTTTC
>CAYOSK010000213.1:0-3276 GCA_964406585.1 uncultured Octadecabacter sp.
CACCGCCAATGAACGACTTGGCTTGGTTGCGTTTGATCGGTGTGTGGACCTCAAAAACGGAGCCACCGGGCGCAACAAAACTAACGGCGCGGTCATAGTGTTTGCCGATAGGCGTGTCGCGCAGGATTTTCAGACCATCGGATTTGGCACGCGCGGCAATCTCATCAACGGCGTCTGCACTGACGGCTTCTAAGCCCGTTGCGACCGCACCGTTTTCACCTTGGATGTAAGTCACTTCGTGGTGACGATCGTTGCTCGACAGGTAAACGCTGTCACCGTCCTCTTCCGTGATACGCAGGCCGACGACATCGCAAAGATCTTGCGCGGCGGCCAGCGGGTCCTGCACGGACATGACAATGTGGCCCATCTGACGAATGAGATATGACATAGCAATTCCTCCAAGGTCGAGCGCCAAGGCAACGGCACATCCTCCATGCCGCCGCCGCGCTCGTCGTTCCAACTTAGCTAGAGGGTTCCCGAAAAAACTATACTTGTCCAGAAAAAAATATTTTATTGTGTTTTGTATTTAAATTGTGCATCGTGAGGAAAGTTGATTTGAGAGGAGGCATTCGTGTCGCAAAGTAAGACCGCGATTGCGTATCAAGATTTGAAGCGCGACTTGCTTGATGGTGTTCACGCGCCAGGCGCAAAGCTGCGCATTGATCACCTGTGCGAGACTTATGGCGTCTCGCCTGGGGCGATCCGAGAAGCACTGTCTCGGCTGACATCAGATGGTCTGGTGGTCGCGGCGGACCAACGCGGGTTCATCTGTGCGCCCATTTCCGCTGATGATTTGATCGACCTCACCGCCGTGCGAATCTCGATCGAGTTGCGGTGTTTGCATCGGTCGATCCAAATCGGTGACCTGACTTGGGAATCCAACATCGCCGCTGTCTGGCATCGTTTGTCTCACACAAAGGCAACGGATGAAGTTGCCAATGTTATGACCGCAGATTGGGCCGATGCCCACAACGCATTTCACGACGCGCTGGTCGCGGGCAGCGACAGCGCATGGTGGCTTAGGTTGCGCGGTCAAATGACCATTCAGGCGGAACGCTATCGACGCCTTTTGCTGCCGCATTCGAAAGTGCCGCGCGCAGTGGAAGACGAACACAAGGCCATCGTCGAAGCCACGCTTGAGAAGAATGCCAGCAAAGCGGGCGCGCTGTTGGAAGCGCATTTGCAAAGGACCGCGGACATACTGCTCGCGTCCGATGCGCCGTTTACGGACGTTCCCGCGTCCAAGAAGGACTGATAAGAGCCTATGCCTCCCAAGAACATCATCATCTCTTGCGCGATAACCGGCTCGCTTCACACGCCAAGCATGTCGCCTTATCTGCCGATTACGCCGGAACAGATTGCAGCCGAATCCATCGCCGCCGCTGAAGCTGGTGCCGCGATCATTCACCTTCATGCGCGCAATCCTGAAGACGGAAAGCCGACGTCGGATCCCGAGGTGTTCAAGCAGTTCTTGCCAGTGATCAAGTCTGAGACCAACGCCGTTTTGAACATGACGACGGGTGGCGCGCCGGGGATGAATATCGACCAGCGGCTTGAAGGGCCCGAATATTTTCAGCCCGAAATGTGTTCTTTGAATATGGGATCCATGAATACCGGGCTTTTCGCAGCCATGGATCGCATGACCGAGTTCATTCACGAATGGGAGCCCGCGTTCTTAAGTGGCACAAAGAACGCGGTGTTTGAAAACACATTCGGCGCGATTGAAACGATCATCACGCGGATGGGTCAAAAGCACGGCGCGCGGTTTGAGTTTGAATGCTACGACATCAGCCATCTGAATAACCTGCACTACATCGTGAAAAAGGGGCTCTATGACGGCCCGCTTTACATCCAATTCGTGATGGGCGTTTTGGGCGGCATCCCGGCTGAAGTTGATAACCTATTGGCGATGGTTCGCACCGCGCAAAAGCTGTTTGGCGATGACGTCGAGCTTTCTGTGATCGGTGCGGGCCGCGCCCAATTCCCAATGTCGACGCATCACGCGCTGATGGGCGGCAACGTGCGCGTCGGGCTGGAAGACAACGTCTATCTGAATGCCGGAGAGTTTGCGAAATCGAACGCGGACCAAGTGCACAAGATCAAACGCATCGTGACGGAATTGGGGTTTGGCATCGCCACCCCGGATGAAGCACGCGAACGGTTGGGCCTGAAGGGCGCAACAGAAGTGAATTTTTAGGGCGCCGAAACGGCCTTAGGAAAGGGATCAAGACCATGAAACTCGGACGGTTCAAAGCAAACGGCAGCGGCGCGCATCTGTGCAAAATCGAAGACGACAAAGTCATCGACCTGACAGAAGCGGGCTATGGCACCTCAATGCGGGCGCTCCTCGAAGACTTTGACGCAAAGCGCGACGCGATTGATGGGTTGAACGGCGGTATCCCCCTTGCGGAGGTGGAGCTTGATGCGCCGATTGATGACCCACAAAAGTTCCTTGCCCTTGGGATGAACTATCAAGAACACGCCGACAAAGCCGCGGCTGCCGGGATTAAGGTGCCCGACTCTCAGCTTTGGTTTAACAAGCAAGTTTCCTGCATCAACGCGCCGTTCGCGCCCATCGAAAATCCCAAAGTCTCTGACATGTTGGATTTTGAAGCGGAGCTTGCCATCGTGATCGGTAAGAAAGGTCGCCATATTCCAGCGGAAGATGCGCGGTCCTACATCGCCGGTTACATGGTTTCCAATGACGTCTCTGTGCGTGATTGGCAGATGCGCTCTCCGACCTTTACCCTTGGCAAATCCTTTGACACCCACGGCCCCTTCGGCCCTTGGATCACCACAGACGACGCGGTCGCCGATCCGCAAAATCTCGGTATGAAGGCGCTTGTCAACGGAGAGGTTCGACAGGACTCTAACACCAATGACATGATCTATTCGATTGCCGATCAGCTCGCCTATATCTCGCAGTCATTCACCCTGATGCCAGGGGATGTTCTGCTTACTGGCACGCCTTCGGGAACCGGGATAGAAACGCAAACCTTCCTTGTCGATGGTGACGTTGTCCGGGTTGAGATCGAAGGTCTTGGGCACATTGAAAACACCGTGCAGCCAGAATAAACGCTGGGGCATGTTTGATTTAACGGACGCGGAACGCACCCGCCTGCTTATGAACGCAACGCCCGGCTGGGCCGCGATTGCGAAGGCCAGTGATTTAGACGACGACACGGTCGACGCGGTTTTGGGCGAAGCGGCAAAACTCGCCGCTGAACAGTTGAACCCTGTTGGCTTGGCGAGCGATGCCGAAGGCTGCACGCTGGT
>CAYOSK010000214.1:0-3266 GCA_964406585.1 uncultured Octadecabacter sp.
ATGGCTGGCCAAGTTCCAGATTTCGAAGCAACACTCCGCACGGACACCGGCAAAGGCGCTGCGCGCCAAGCCCGCCGTGACGGTTTGGTACCGGGCGTTGTATACGGTGGTGGCGAAGACCCCATCGCGATCAACGTTCCGTTCAACGTTTTGTTCAAAAAACTCAAAGCGGGCCGTTTTCTGTCCACGCTGTTCAACCTGAAGGTTGAAGGCCACGATGATGTCCGCGTGATCTGCCGCAACGTGCAGCGCCACGTCGTAAAGGATCTGCCAACGCACCTTGATTTCATGCGTTTGAAGCGGACATCGAAGGTAAACCTGTTCATCGGTGTTGAATTTTCTGGCGAAGATGAATGCCCCGGCCTGAAGCGCGGCGGCATCCTGACGGTTGTACGCCCTGAAGTCGAATTGGTCGTGACCGCCGGCGATATCCCAGAAAGCATTACCGTTGATCTGACAGGTCTTGAGGTTGGTGACACGATCACCATTTCATCCGTCGATCTGCCGTCCGGCGCAAAGCCGACGATCGACCGTGACTTTGTGATCGCCAATATTCAGGCACCGTCTAGCCTTACCTCTTCTGACAATGAAGACGATGGTGACGACGACGCCGAGGGCGACGCACCAGAAGCTGCCGCAGAAGAATAACCTGCGCAGCATTCAAAGGTTTGAGGGGCGTGCCAAACGGCGCGCCCTTTTTTATAGCCTGTAGGTCTTAGGCGATCCGTGGGAACGGGATCACATCGGATGCAAGGGTGGGTCGGCCCAAATGATACCCCTGCCCCAATTCCACACCAATTTTGCGCAGCGTGCGCATTTCAGCCTCGGTTTCGATTCCTTCGGCCACAACGCGCGCATTGGTGTCGCGGGCGAATTGCACCATCGCCGATGCAAGCGATCGCCGCGCCACGTCTTTATCGACATCATGGGTCAGCGACATGTCCAATTTTATGACATCGGGGCGCAGGCGAATAATTTGCTGAAGCCCAGAATACCCCGCGCCCGCGTCATCCACGGCGATCCGCACCCCTAGATCGCGCAGGCGATCAATTTCCATCAATAGAACATCTATGTTCTCGATTGCAGAATGTTCCGTGATCTCAACAACCACGCGGGTCCCGACCAAGGTTTCAATGAGCGGATAGATTTGGCCAGACGCAAGCGTTTCGGGCGATGCGTTCACAGCAAGGTAGCAACCCGTTGGAAGATCAGCGAGAATTCCAAGCGCGACCTTGATCACATTGATTTCCAACGCTGTTTGCATGCCTACATCTGCGGCATCTTCAAACCATAGGTTTGGGGCGCGATACGGTTCTGCGGAAAACCTGCACAGGGCTTCGTATCCGGCGGTTCCCGGTTCTTGCAGTGTCATGATCGGTTGCAACGCGATTTCGAAGGCCCCGGTTTCAAGGATCGTTTCTATCATTTGGCGTTTGGACAATTTCGCGTTTTGCGAACCAAGCTGAACCTTGATCTGATCCCCGCACAGCGCAGCAAACGCGCGGGTCACTTCGAGATCACGGGTATTAAGCGAACCGCGCGGTTCCCGACTTAAGCAGCAAAACGTCCCGTAAATGGACCCGTCCGCACGATGGATCGGAATGCTGACATAGGCACGGGCCGGCAATGACATCGTTGTCGGAATGTCGCGCGTGAAAGGAACGTCAAGCGTATCGGGAATCAATTCAGGCAGCCGCCCGTCAATGATGTGCTGACAATACACCTGTTCAAGCGGCAGCGATGCACCGACATAAATTGCGTCTTCAAGACCCGGCGCGCAAACCGCGCGCAACACCATGTCGTCACCTATGAATTCCGACAGATAAGCGGCTTCCATATCCAAATGGCTGCGAACGAACGACAGGGAATTAACGATGATGTCTTCATCACCGGCTACAATTCGTGGGACGAGATCGGCCGCACGCGGTGTCATTAGTTCCTCCTGATCCCGAACGGGCCGTCGTCACCATGACCCGAGAGTCTCAAGAAGTGGTTACTAAATTTAAGCAGGCTCAAAATAGATTGAAACCATCTGAAAGATTGAACCATGGGGAGTAGGCTGGCACTAAGGCGGAATGAAACTGTTCGTTGGCCTCGGCAATCCCGGCGCAAAGTATGCGCACAATCGTCATAACATCGGCTTTATGGCACTTGATCACATCGCGTCAGATCATGGGTTTTCCCCTTGGCGCGCTAAATTCCAATCCCAAATTAGCGAAGGACGTTTAGGGCGCGACAAAGTTCTGTTGTTAAAACCTGAAACCTTCATGAACTTGTCTGGGCAAGCCGTCGGCGAAGCCATGCGGTTTTATAAGCTCGACAGCACCGATATCGTCGTCTTTCACGACGAAATTGATTTGGCTCCGTCTAAGGTGCGGTTGAAATCCGGCGGCGGACATGCGGGGCACAATGGATTGCGGTCCATTCACCAGCACATCGGCCCGCACTATGATCGCGTACGCCTTGGGGTGGGCCATCCCGGTCACAAAGATCGCGTGCCAAGCTATGTTTTGGGCGACTTTGCGAAATCGGATCAGGGCTGGCTTGATGATGTGTTGCGCGGGATGTCCGATGGGGCAGCGCATCTGGCGGACGATGATGGGCCAAAATTCTTGAACGCGGTTGCGCTCCGCGTGGCCCCACCCCGCCCCTCTACAGGCCTCAAAAAACCAAAGGACGCTGCGCCAGAAAATAATGAAGTCGCCGCGCCAGAAAACGATGAAGACCTCCGAACGCCGCTGCAAAAGTTAGCAGATCGGTTTCGCGGCTGACTTGCCGCCCGCGCATCTGCATGTCAGGCTAATCCTGTTTCAATAAATCCGAGGGTTCGGGCATGAAAACCTTTTTCAAATGGCTTCTTGGCGGGATCTTGGTCAGCTCTTTTGCGTTTGGCCTGCTCGTTTATCTTGAACGCGAACGTCTGACGCGCTTGTTGGCTGTGAACTCGCTGTTTTCACAAGATCGCATCGTTGAGAATTTCACGTCTATGGACAGCATGTTCAAAGCCGTCGCGCTAGAGCCTGATTCAAACACCGTCAACCGCCTGACAACTGGCGCGTCCTTAGACATGCCAGCCGGCTTTACCGCTTGGACGCAGGCGCGCAGCGTCACGGGGATAATCGTCTTGAAGGACGGGATCATCCGCCACGAAAGCTACCCACTGGTGAGCGATGTCGAAGACGATCCTGCCCGATCCACCCGCATAAGTTGGTCCGTTGCCAAATCGTTCCTGTCTGTGCTGATGGGCGTTTTGGTCGATGAGGGCA
>CAYOSK010000215.1:0-3254 GCA_964406585.1 uncultured Octadecabacter sp.
GGCTTGTCTGACCCGTACCACAACGCCGCGTCGCGATAGCTGATCTGTTCCCATGTTTGGTCAACTTTGCGGCCACCGCCGAATTCTTCGAAGATACCGCCGATCACGGGCTGGATCGTGTCAAAGACGTCTTGTTGTTCGACAAACGACATCTCAAGATCAAGCTGGTAGAAATCGGTTGGCGAACGGTCCGCACGTGGGTCTTCATCGCGGAAACAGGGGGCGATTTGGAAATACTTGTCAAAGCCCGATACCATCAACAGCTGTTTGAACTGCTGCGGGGCTTGCGGCAAAGCGTAGAATTTTCCCGGATGCAGGCGCGACGGCACAAGGAAATCGCGTGCGCCTTCGGGGGACGATGCGGTGATGATCGGCGTCTGATATTCGCGGAACCCCTTGTCCCACATGCGTTTGCGCATGGATGCGATCACGTCTGAACGCAGGGTCATGTTCTTTTGCATCACGTCCCGACGCAGATCAAGGAACCGGTACTTGAGCCGTGTTTCTTCTGGGTACTCTTGATCGCCGAACACCATCAACGGCAGTTCTTTGGCTGATCCCAGCACTTCGATCTCGCGCACGAAGACTTCAACTTCGCCTGTTGGCAGCTTTGGGTTTACCAGTTCAGGATCACGCGCCTTCACTTCGCCGTCGATGCGGATACACCATTCACTGCGCACTTTTTCAACGTCCGCAAACGCGGCAGAGTCTGGATCACACAGCACCTGCGTGATTCCGTAATGGTCACGCAAATCGATGAAAAGGATGCCGCCGTGGTCGCGCACCCGGTGCACCCAGCCAGACAGCCGCACGTTATCTCCGACGTTTGCAGCGGTCAGATCAACGCAGGTATGAGAACGGTAGGCGTGCATGGTATGTGTCCTTCGATGGGGCTTCTGGCAGCGATACATCGCGCTAAGGCCTGAAAGTCAAGCCAAACGCGCCAAAGCTGCGCAATCCGTCCAACACCCTGCCCTTCGCGTAGCATGTCGGCCAAGACAAAATTCTTGCCGCAATATTAACACACGCAAAAGTTGACTTTTTATTAACCTTTATGAACGAATCATGCATAGATGCCCCGTGGCGGGCGTTTCATGAATGGGAATTTAAATGTTACGATTAGCCATGGCTGCGGCTGCCTTTTTTGTCGGGCAATCTGCAACTGCCGCCACGCTTACAGTGATGAGCGGCAATGACGATTGTTTTGGCACCAATGCCGTTTCCTGTGACGATGGAGCAATCCTGTCCGTCGCAGGCCCTTTTAATAATTCAATCGCTGGCGACAATGTTGCCATTCGCGACCCTGCCGGACAGGACCAATTTGGCGTGCTTGGCACCACAAGTTTTGACTTTGCAATTGACCCCACTGCCTTGTCGAACGCCTTATCGGCGACGTTTTTGGTTAAGGTCTTTGGTCTCGACCTTGTGGATACGGGTGCCACCGTCGGCGATGCCTTTGAAGGTGCGCGTATTCTATTGAATGGGGCCGATGTCGCTCTCTATTCGCCTCCGGCAAACATTGGGCAAACCGAGGTTGAAGTCCTAACCGTCGCTATTGATGTGACCGCTTTGACCCCCAACAGCGTCTTTTCCATCGTCCCCGAAGAGGCGTTCGAACTTAATGGTACGTTTGAAGACTACGCTGTTGATTTTGCAAAGCTAAACGTCGAACTTGATATGAGCGGTCCGCCACCGATGAACGTTGTCCCTCTGCCTGCTAGCGGTTTGTTCTTGCTCGGTGCGATGGGTGCTATGGCGGGCATGCGCCGCCGTCGCGGATCAACCGTAGCGTAGAACTTAACCTTTCAAGGATCCGCGCCACTCAGGTGCGGGGCCTTCGTTTCGCCCAAGCAGGACTTGCGGTGCTTTCCCCCCCTGACTAACGTGACAGCGGTAACTTATTTCGGGGCGGAATTTCGTGAATTTTTGGGAACGGATGTTGGATCAAACGCTGTCGCGGATGATCCTCGAGGGCACCCTCGCGGTGACTTATCACAGTGGCGCGACGAAGACATATGGCCGCAACGACCGGATCCAAGCAACCATGCGCCTGATGGACGACAAAATCGCCCGCAGTTTGTGTCTGACGTCCGAGATGGCATTGGGTGAAGGCTATGTTGATGGTCAAATCGAAACCGATAATCTGTTTGCGATGCAGTCCGTACTGTTAATGAACAAGGGGATGGATAACCTCCCCCTTCCCGCCCGCATTCTGTTTCAAATGCAATTCGCGGCCCGTCGTTTCATTCAGGCCAATACCCCGATGAGTGCCCGCAAGAACGCCGCCCATCACTATGACCTCACGGACGAGCTGTTCGCGTTGTTTTTGGATGAAGACCGACAATATACCTGTGCGTATTATAGTGAGCCGGGCATGACGCTAGAACAGGCCCAGATTGCCAAGCGCCACCATATCGCCAAGAAACTACTGATCGAACCGGGGATGCGTGTTCTGGATATCGGCTGTGGTTGGGGCGGGATGGGCCGCACCTTGGCGCGTGATTATGGGGCGAAGGTCACTGGAATTACCCTGTCGGTTAATCAAGCTGAATATGCCAATCAGCGTGCCAAAGATGAAGGGCTGGATGCGGAATATCGCCTGCTTGATTACCGCAAGATGGATGAGGAATTTGACCGCGTTGTCACTGTCGGCATGCTTGAACACGTGGGCTTGCCGCAGTTCAAGAACTACTTTGGGCAGGTCAAAAAGCTACTGAAACCGGAAGGTGTCGCGCTGACCCATTGCGTGATGCGCAATACGCCGCCGTCCTTGCCGTCCGGATGGTTAGTGAAATACGTCTTTCCGGGGGGCTATGCCCCAGCCTTGTCCGAGGTGATGCCGGTGATGGAAAAAGCCGGGCTGAAGGTCACAGACATGGAGGTTTGGCGCGGCCACTACGCTAAGACTCTGCATGATTGGGCCCAAAACACAAAAGACAACGCGCAGCGAATCATCGAAATGTACGATGAGCGATTTTTGCGCATGTGGCTTTACTATTTAGAAGGGGCAGAGGCGGTATTTTATTACGGTGACCAATGTAATTTCCAATTGCAGATGGCCCATAACATCTTTGATGTGCCGGTGACCCGCGACTATATGGACGAAGCAACGGACCGGCGAATGACGGTGCCTCCGTTTTGAAGACCGTTGATCTAGAAACATGGCCGCGTGCGGCGCAGTTTCGGTTTTTTCGCACCTATGCGAAGCCGCACTATGCAATTACGTCGCGACTGGATGTGACCAAGTTGCGCGC
>CAYOSK010000216.1:0-3106 GCA_964406585.1 uncultured Octadecabacter sp.
CCTTCTTGGATTTGCCCGTCGTCGTCCTGCAACAAATACGTCCGATTGCCATGTAACACACCCGGACGACCACCTGTCAGGGACGCGCAATGTTCCATTTTGGCGTTCACGCCTTTGCCCCCGGCTTCGACCCCGATGATGTTGACATCTTTGTCATCCAGAAACGGGAAAAACAGGCCCATTGCGTTGGACCCGCCGCCAATCGCAGCGATCAAGGTATCAGGCAGACGGCCTTCGGCCGCGTGGAGTTGTTCTTTGGTTTCTTTGCCGATGATGGCCTGAAAATCCCGAACCATCGCAGGATAGGGATGGGGCCCTGCAACGGTGCCGATGCAATAGAAGGTGTCGCGCACATTGGTCACCCAATCCCGCAGCGCATCATTCATTGCGTCTTTCAGCGTTCCACGACCAGACGTGACAGGCACGACCTCGGCGCCAAGAAGTTTCATCCGGAACACGTTGGGCGCCTGACGTTCCACATCATGCGCGCCCATATAGACCACGCATTTCAAACCAAATTTTGCACAGACAGTCGCCGTAGCCACACCGTGCTGGCCAGCCCCGGTTTCTGCAATAATCCGTGTTTTACCCATCCGACGCGCCAGAATGATCTGACCCAGCACGTTGTTGATTTTGTGTGCGCCGGTGTGGTTCAGCTCGTCCCGTTTGAGGTAGATTTTCGCGCCGCCAAGATGTTCTGTCAGACGTTCGGCAAAGTACAGTGGCGAAGGGCGGCCCACATAATGCGTCCAAAGATCATGCATCTCTGCCCAAAAACTATCGTCCGTCTTGGCGTGTTCGTACTGTTCCTCAAGTTCGAGGATCAAAGGCATCAGGGTTTCGGAAACGAAACGCCCGCCAAAGTCACCAAAGCGGCCCTGTTCATCAGGGCCAGTCATAAAGGAATTGATCAGATCATCAGGCATTGCACGTCTCCGGTTGGCTGCACATGGATGTAGCGCGCGGATCGGGGGGCGTAAACCTTTAGGCGCGGGCTGCGGCAACAAAGCCCTTCATCAGGGCGGCATCTTTGACGCCTTTGGCCCGTTCGACTCCGCTGGACACGTCCAATTGGCTGGCACCCGTGCGGCGCGCGGCCTCTGCGGCGTTGTCTTTCGTCAATCCGCCCGCAAGCATCCACGGTTTGGTCCAGTATTTGCGGTCTGCCAACAACGCCCAATCAAACGACAATCCGTTGCCGCCGGGCAGCGTTGCAGTCTTGGGGGGCTTTGCATCAATCAATAGCTGATCAGCCACCGCCGAATAGGCGTCAATCTGGTCAAGATCGGACGCGTCCGCAATGCCGATGGCCTTCATCACAGGCAACCCATAGCGCGCCTTTACGGCGGCGACCCGCTGGGGCGTTTCGTGCCCATGCAATTGCAACATGTCCAATGGGACCCGCGCTGTCAGGTCATCCAGAAATGCATCATCCGCATCCACCACCAACGCGACCTTGGCAATACCAACAGGCACATCGATAGCCACCGCAGCTGCGTCTTCAATTGAAATATTACGAGGCGATTTTTCAAAAAAGACAAATCCAACGTAAGAAGCACCAGCCTCTGCAGCTGCAACAACATCAGCCGCCGTCCGAAGACCGCAAATCTTGACCCGAATGTCAGGCATCGCCTTTAGCTGGCTTTATCGAGGAGCGCGACGATCTCGTCCTTGCCCTCATTCTTTTGGTCTTTCAGGCTGTCAACCTCGCGCTGCAATGCATCGCGCTCACGACCCATCGCGCGGGCATCTGACCGGACACGGTGTTCACGCACCCATTCCCAAAGGAACCCGATCAAAAGACCGATCCCAACCCCAATAAAGATCGCCATGAACAGTGGCATATCAATGTCAGGGGAAATGCCCAGCGGTGCTGCCAAGGCTTCGGGCATTGCGCGCAGGGTTACAATCCCGCGGTTCGCCATACCGACGATAACAAGGCAGATCGCGACGATCGCCCAAAACGTATACTTAATATATTTCATACTGACAGCTTACTTCCCGTTCAGGCGGTCCCGCAAGAGCTTGCCTGTCTTAAAAAACGGCACATGCTTCTCTTCGACCTGAACAGCCTCGCCGGTGCGCGGGTTTCTGCCCAAACGCGCGTCGCGCTTCTTAACAGAAAACGCGCCAAAGCCGCGCAGTTCGACACGGTCACCGCCGGCCATGGCTTCGATGATACGATCAAAAATCGTATTTACGATTCTTTCAACGTCGCGTTGATAAAGATGCGGATTTTCCGCTGCTATCTTATCGATCAACTCAGAACGGATCATTTGTAGTCTCCCCCACCGGATATTTTCAGGAGCGGCGCAACTCCATCTGGTCGATAGACTATAGGACGGAAACATCGTTCTAGGAAGAACCGTAAACGGAGAATTCCTATGAAATTCAGTCGTTTTGGGGGCAAAAGGGGCGCAAAACTGTCAACCGAACATGACGGTGGCGGCGGTTGGTGAATGCTGCAAAGCGGCGAACACGAACTGATTCGGCACATGAAAACGAAAGCCCCCCGCCGTATCGCTACGACGGGGGGCTCTTGTTCAAATCAAGCTGTGCGACTTATTCGTCGTCACCCTTGTTCAAAGCAGCACCCAAGATGTCGCCCAAGGACGCACCGGAGTCGGACGATCCGAACTGCTCAACTGCTTCTTTTTCTTCCGCAATTTCGCGTGCTTTGATCGACAGACCCAAACGGCGGGTCTTGGCGTCGATGTTTGTCACACGTGCGTCGATCTTGTCGCCAACACCGAAACGTTCTGGGCGCTGTTCCGCACGGTCGCGGGACAGATCAGAACGACGGATGAAGGATTTCATGCCTTCATAGTCGACTTCGATGCCACCGTCTTCGATCTTTGTGACTTCAACGGTCACGATCGTACCGCGCTTTACGCCGCCAACAGCATCCTGGAACGGATCACCGTCCATCGCTTTGATAGAAAGCGAAATACGCTCTTTCTCAACGTCTACTTCGGTGACCTTGGCGTTGACCATATCACCTTTGCGGAAATCGCCGATGACGTCTTCGCCGCGGCCTTCCCATGTCAGGTCAGACAGGTGAACCATGCCGTCGATGTCGCCTTCAAGGCCAACAAACAGACCGAAT
>CAYOSK010000217.1:0-3000 GCA_964406585.1 uncultured Octadecabacter sp.
GGGCTGTTTCTTGTTTTGGTCTTATTTTTTGTGGCTTTCATCGCCGCTGAATCTGCCCTCAATTTCATAAACGCCATCCTGCCCAGCCTTGGCACGAAAGACGAAGTCGGCCGTATTTCCGGATCGGGCGCGGCGTTCGGCTATTGGGGCGGTGTTGTATCCCTCGCGATCATGTTGCTGCTGTTTGTGGAACAGGACAACGGACGCACCATTTTTGTTGGGCTGGAACCGCCATTCGGCCTGAATCCCGATGAGAAGGAAGGAACGCGGTTTGTCGGGCCATTCATCGCAATTTGGTACGCGGTATTTATGATCCCGTTCTTTCTTTGGGTCCGCGATGCCCCCGACGCAGGGGGCAAATCCACCAATATCAAGGCGGTGGCCGGCGATCTTTGGGGTACATTGAAATCTGTTGCGCAACGCAAAAGCCTGCTGAATTTTTTGGTTGGATCGATGTTCTATCGGGACGCATTGAACGCGCTTTATGCGTTTGGTGGGGTCTATGCCGCGCTGGTACTCGATTGGGGGATCACTGCGATCGGCGTGTTCGGGGTTGTGGCCGCTATTGCGGCAGCCATCACAACATGGATCGCCGGACGCGCGGATCAGCGGTTTGGGCCAAAACCAGTGATCCGTGTGTCCGTTTGGATGTTGATCCTTGTCAGTATCACCTTAATCGGGATGTCGCGCGAACAGGTCTACTGGGTTCCCGTCGCTGCGGACTCCGCGTTGCCTGACATCGTCTTTTATCTTTGTGGTGCGGTCATCGGCGGCTTTGGTGGTGCGGTTTATACGGCATCGCGTTCCATGATGGTGCGCCACACCCACCCTGACCGCCCAGCGGAGGCATTCGGCCTGTTTGCTTTGTCTGGAAAGGCCACTGCGTTTCTGGCACCCGCCGGTATCACATTGTTCACGGTCATGACGGGGAACACACAATTGGGGTTCTTGCCCGTATTGTTCCTTTTCTTGGTCGGTTTGGTGTTGTTAAGATGGGTCAATCCAGAAGGAGACCGAGACCAATGGGCAGCTTCGTAAAGACTGGGATTTTGATCGCGGCGCTGGCGTTGACCGCCAGTTGCCGCAACAGCGATAACGCCACAGCAGTACCGCGTGGAAATGATGGGCCATCGGCCACCGTTTCAACACAGAATGCCGGAGACAATCGCGTCGCTAAGGATGTGTTTGGCTTTCTACCGACCGCGTCTGATCAACGCTCGGAACCCTTTGGTGGCTATGCCCGTGGGTGTCAGGCCGGTGCCGTTCAACTGCCCGAAACCGGACCAACATGGCAGGCCATGCGCCTGTCGCGCAACCGCAACTGGGCACAACCAACGACTGTAGACTACATTCAAGACCTGAGCCGTTTCGCGGCCCGCCTTCCAGGTTGGGAAGGCCTTTATGTCGGCGACATGAGCCAACCCCGCGGCGGTCCAATGTTGACCGGACACAGATCACACCAATCCGGATTGGACGCCGACATTTGGATGTTGCCACCTGATCGGTTGAACCTGTCCCGCCAAGAACGCGAAGACCTTTCATCGATTTCTATGCGCCGCGAAAGAGGTGCGTTCACGAATTCCAGCTGGACAACCGAGCATATGCGTTTGCTGCGCGCCGCTGCATCAGATGATCGCGTTGCGCGCATTTTCGTATTTCCCGGTGCAAAAGTGGCGATGTGCAATTGGGAAACCGGTGATCGATCATGGTTAAACAAAATCAGACCATGGTGGGGCCATCACTATCATTTCCACGTCCGATTGACCTGCCCGGATGGCGCGCGCGGCTGTGAAAATCAGGCCCCGCCGCCAGCTGGGGATGGCTGCGCTGATGCACAAGTCTGGGTGAATAATATCCTGAACCCACCCCCACCTGATCCGAACGCCCCGGCCAGCACGCCGCGCGGGCCACTGACAATGGCGCGTCTGCCTGCGCAATGCCTGAACGTGGCCGAAAGCGAATAAAACAAAGCGTTTGACAACCTGACCGCCGCCCCTCATTAGGGCGGCGTTCCTCGTGGTGAGGGGCCAAGTGTCCGACTACCTTGTCAAAACGGATTGATATTATGACCAGAATTCTCCCCGGCGTTATCGCCATGGCCGCCGTTGTTGTGGCATCCAACATCCTTGTGCAATTCCTTATTCTTGATGGATTGCTAACATGGGGTGCCTTTACCTATCCTCTCGCCTTTTTGGTGACAGACGTCATGAACCGCGTTTATGGCGTTGGCCCAGCACGGCGCGTTGTCTTCATTGGCTTTATTGTTGGCATCGTTTGTTCGCTGATCGGCAGCCAGATCATGATCCAAGGTGACGGCTTCGAATTTCCCGCTGTCGCATTGCGTGTGGCCATCGGGTCCGCAACCGCATTCTTGATTGCCCAATTGATCGATGTCGCGATCTTCCAGCGTTTGCGCGATGGCGCGTGGTGGACGGCGCCGCTTGTGTCAACATTCGTCGGTTCAACCATCGACACGGCCCTGTTTTTTACCATTGCATTCAGTGGCCTACTCTCCTTTGGCGTGAACGCGGATGCCGAGGTTTCATGGGCGCAAGATGCCGTTCCTTTCTTGCTATCAGGCCCGGACGCGCCGCTATGGGTAACACTGGCCGTCGCCGATTGGGGCGTGAAGGTTGCCATCGCGCTGCTGGCATTGGTTCCGTTCCGCCTAATCATTGGGCGGTTCCAGCCCGTCACATAAATGTTGTTATTTTTTCTTTGGTGATCCCCAGAAGTTGTGCCAACCTATCCTTAGGCGAAACAATGAACAGGAGGTGATCCAGTGTCGAGAAAGATAGAAGTGGTACATGTCGGGACAACTATGGAGGCGCGTGTCTAGGGCAGCCCTTGGGCACACAAATCCGTAGGTGAGGTTACGTTCAGTCGCGCGCTTGCGCGTCTCTAACCGGCATCACCTCCTGAACTTTCGAAGGGCTATTCCTATCGCTGGGAATAGCCCTTTTTCATGTATGGGATCGATATGTGTCTGGTATGGTTCCA
>CAYOSK010000218.1:0-2912 GCA_964406585.1 uncultured Octadecabacter sp.
CAATGACTTGCTGCGCGGGATCGCGCCCGAAGTGGCCCGCGCGAATATCGACGGCATTTTGAAAGCCGCAGAAGCCGCCGATGTCGCGGTGCTGCTGGTCGGGATGGACGCGCCCGGCAATTACGGGCCAGCCTATAAGCAGGCGTTTGACAGCCTTTATCCCGATTTGGCCGCGCAATATAACGCGCTGTTTCTGGACAGTTTCTTCGCCGGCCTGCCCAGCCGGAACCCGGCTGAGCTTGGTGCGTTTTTGCAACCGGACAACGTTCACCCAAACGCCGATGGGGTCGCGCAGATTATCACCGCCTTTGGCCCGAAGGTGATGGAACTGATCGACCGCGTGAGCGAGTAACGCATTATGCCGCGTGCTCGGACGGTGACGTTGGCAGCATCCGGTCTTCTGGATCGCGGATAACCGAGAGCAGATCGCTCAGCGCATGCCGGGCTTGGAACGCAGCGGTAATCTTCAAATCGGTTTCCGAGGCTTCTTGCGCCTCAACCACGCTGCGCGCTTGCGCCTCTGCTGCTGCGGTGTCTTCCGAAGGCCGTGCGTCGGCTTCGTTTGCCGACCCTGCCGCACCGCGTTTCGAAAGGCTCTGACGGATCAGCTTGGCCGTGTCGGACTGCGTGCCGCCATCTTTGACATTTGCATCTGCGGATTGGTTCCCGGCATCCGCCGCCTGCACACGCTGCGTCATCGCGGCGCTTGTCATCAATTGCATCTGCAACTGGGTTGTCGATGCTTGCCGGTTTTCGCCGTTAATCTCTGCGACTGTAAACATGGGCATCTCTCCATGGTTAAACCCAAAGGTTTTGCGCCCACCACCCAAAAACTATGAACAAAATATGAAGACACGCCGTCAGAGGCGCCAGCGTTTTTTGATTTCATGATGAACGGGAGCTTAACGCCCCCATTCAAGCGGGTGTCAGAAGCTTTTTGAACATCGTTTGCAGGTGTTTCTGCGCGGTTTCATGCGACGTACCATCCGTCAAAACCGCGATTTGCACTTCAAAATCTGCGTAGTGCTGAGTTGTCGACCAAATCGAAAAGATAAGATGCGCCGGATCAACATTTGCGAGTTTCCCAGCATCCACCCAGCTTTGAATCAAAGCACATTTTTCTTCGAAAAGCGGCCTTAGATCAGATGCCAAATGTGGGCTCATGCGCGGCGCGCCCTGAAGAATCTCATTCGCAAAAAGTCGGCTTTCGCGCGGCAAGTCGCGGGACATGTCCAGTTTGCGCTTAACATACAGCAGCAGTTCCTCCAGCGGCGCGCCGTTCGGGTCCAACTCGACAAGCGGATCTAACCACGTCTCCATCAACTGATTGAGAAGCGTGACGTGAATTTCTTCTTTCCCATTGAAATAATACAGAATATTCGGCTTCGACAGGCCTGCTGTTTCAGCTATCTGGTCCAAGGTTGCACCGCGATATCCATCCCGCGAGAACACATCCAAAGCCGCGTCGAGAATTCGCATTCTGTTGCGACGCTGAATGCGAGTTTGCTTCTTGGCGGGGTGAGGATCGCGCGGGCTTGTCATAGTCATAAAATTTGCATCAAATTGGAGTAACTACCAGTCTAACCACGCTCCACGTGCTAGTCTCTTTAATTAACCGGCTCCGACCCATCTTATGTTTGACCCAGACCTAAGCATTCAAGAACGGATCAAGGATATCATCCGCCGCGAGATTGATGAGTATAACGTCGATACCGAGCATCGCTTAGCCGTCCTGGACTCCTTCCGCGCAGCTTTTCGCGAGCCGAAGTTGGTGACCGTGAATTTTTCTGGCGGTGTGCGACAGAAATGCTGGTCGATCACCAAGTCAGACGGGGACTATCGCGTCGTTTTTCTGCCCCGCGCAGGATACTTTTCCCTTTGCGTGGAAAGCGATTTTGGCCCGCTTGATATTGGTGTGCACGGGTCCGCGATTGGATGCTTTAGCTCGGTCTGACACCCCGTATGCAGGCGCGACGTTTTATGCCGTGACGCGCGTTGGACTTATGGAGGCGTAGCACCATGTTGAGGATCAAACTATGGGAGAGTGATCCGAGATGACAAATATGGAAAACCTTGACGCGCAATTGGTCGAAAAAGAGCGTCAGCAGGTTGTATATGACCGGGCTATGGCGAGTCTGCGGCAGCAAAGCCTTGATGAAGAAGGCGCAGGGCTGGCGTTGATGTTCGGCTGGGATGAGTTCGGCGGGCAAACCAAAGTGGGTATGGGCGCGAAAGCGGCCAAAGCAGCAGAGTTTTTCTGTATCGGCTTTGCCTTCGCTGCCCCGGTCCTGCTTTTCGCGATATACGCACTGTAGGCTGGCGCTGTTCACTGGCTTTCAGTTTGGTTTTCGAAAGCTAGGATTTAGCGCCCCAGCGTCAGGACCCATTGGTCCTGATGCTTTCCGATTTCAAAAAGAACCAGTTCACGGACTGACGTGTCAGGCCGTGTCCCGATCCTGACCCGAGCGTCTTTCACGTTCCGAAAGCGGTGTGTTCAGCATATTTTGAAACGCATCTTCTTCGGTGGTCATTGCCGTTTCTGCTGCGACTTTTCGCCAAGCTTCATCTAGCAAATCTTCTTCCGTCAGCGCCGCTGTCTCGTGCCGTCGCGGCATCATGATCAGGGCTGATCCAAGAACAATACCGCCAAGCGAGGTCAGAACATAAATTCCGATGCCCGAAAGCAGAGAGGCCCCGAAAAAGAGCATACTAAGGCTTCCCGCGATCAGTCCGACGACACTTGATGCAACTGCAAAAATCAGCGCCATACCCAATTCCTAACAACCAAGAGTTTCAATAGGTGCCATCTAGTTGGGTAAGGTATAAACCCTTCGAAACCGTGGCGATACTCGCTGAATATGGCGGGTTTTCTTCAAATGTTCTCTAAAATTTGAATCGTATCGTTAACGTCT
>CAYOSK010000219.1:0-2910 GCA_964406585.1 uncultured Octadecabacter sp.
AAGGATCACTGGACCAAGGCGGAAATCCGCAAAGCCTATAAAAAGCTGATTAAGGTTCTACACCCTGACATGAACGGCGGGGATCGGTCGCAAGAAGAACAGTTATCAGAAGTCGTTTGGGCGTGGGACCAGATCAAATCGAGCCGTCATTTCCGGAATTGAGCCAAGCCCTTAGCCCCTATACGAAACGTCCCCGCATCCGGAGGCTTAGGCTTTCATGATCATTACGCGTGGGCGTCGCATTTACGTGGCGAAAGATTGAATCTCGTTCGCGTTGATAGATACGCATCAACAAATGCACACCCATTAAATTGAACACCCAAAGAAGCCCCAAAATAGGCGCACCGATCAGTGTAACGGTAACGATAAAGGGGCCGAACATGGTCCCATACAAGGGAAGGCCAAGCGTTCCGCCGACCAGCGCACCAATAAATGTCAACCATATGCCGCCTGCAATGGCGCGCAAAACACCCCTAACGCCGGGCTGCCCCATTCGGTCACCAGACAAAAACAGCGCGATCATGCCGCCCAGGGCAGACGCGGCGACGATCCAGCTTTCGTACCAGCTCAGTTGATCAAACAGCGCGGCGCGATCCAGATGCAAAACCGCAAGGTAGCCCAGTGTTCCGCTTGATATGCACACAAGCATATAGGCCGACGCGCGTGCGCGCTCGCCTTCTGTCGCCCTTCTGAATGTGCGCAAAAATCGGCGCATCTGACCTCCGGTTTAAGGTGCTTATATCACAGCCTATTTGGGCAGGCTTGTGGCATTGGATGCGCGACCGTGAAATGGTCTGTTTCGCCAGACCGAACAATTAGGTTTGGAATTTATCCAAATTCTTCATTCTTCGCGCAAAACTATGCACTGCAATCATGCTCATGGCCCACGTCGCACATACGGGGCCCGTCATTCCGCCTTCGATGACAACAAAAGCGGCTGCAAACACCGTACCATAGCCCGGGAAAACAACGGTTCCTGCAATCGCACCGCCAAATAGGGTAGCAACAACAGATCCAAGGACAGCCATTGCCCATCCTGATGGGCCGTTGATCCCAAACAATCCAAATGTGGCAAGACCAGCACCGCCTGCCCCGATTGCTGCCAAAACGATCATTCCGAATTCATTGATCCAAACGTATCGCAATGCAGATGTATCGACCCAAATCAGCATCGCACAGGCCGTCAGCACCCCTACGCCGCCCATGACCAAGCCAAACTGCCAACGATGTTGTTTGCGTCGTTTAAGGTGCGGATTGATAGCGTTCTGTGTCATGCGATTTTCCAGCGTCTGGTTCAGTTAGACCCTGACTAATGGAGGCAATGCACAGACGACCGCGTACAAAATGTGCAGATCGTGATCAGACCCTAGGCCGCGCGAAACACCAATGAAACGCCGTTCAGGCAATGGCGTTTGCCAGTCGGTGCCGGGCCATCGTTGAAGATATGGCCCAGATGGCTGCCGCAGCGATCACAATGGCATTCGGTGCGGACAGACAAAAGACGACGATCCGTCTTGGTTTCAATCGCATTTGGTAAGACATCGTAAAACGATGGCCAGCCGGTCCTGCTGTCATATTTATGTTCGGATGAATACAACGCCTGATCGCATCCACGGCAATGATACACTCCTGCCGCATAGTTTTTGTCCAAAGGTGATGATCCGGGCCGTTCCGTTCCTTCTTGGCGCATCACCCGATACTGAGCATTGGTAAGCATGGCGCGCCATTCGGCGTCTGTGCGGGTCACTTCGAAAGACCCTTCTGCTGCACTTACAAATTTTGCACCCAAAACACTGGCCAACGACGCGAACGAAAAAGTACGGCGGTTCATCGAATTCTCCTTATTATGTCGTCTCTACCTTGCTCAGGTGCCTGTGTGCAGTGGTAACATCGGATATAACGCGCTTGTGAAGCCAGTTAAGGTTGCCTTTACCTAGGACACGACAAACTTGAGTATCACTGCCCAAACGACTGCGCCAATTATCCCAAAAATCACGTCCGTGCGGCGCAAGATATTGCGCCAGCTTTCCGGATAAGCGCGCGTTGCAACCTTTGCCCACAGCGCGTCGTTGACGGGCACAATTGATCTTGCATGTTGCGGTCCAATCGATGGCGGAAGTTGCGCCCGTGCGAGGACAAACAGCCACTCGATCAGGGATTGATCCGGCCGTAGCGCAAGCCTGTATTCACCCTCCCAAACTTGGGCAAACGCCTCGATTAACGCCTGTTCTGACGCAGCCATCTCCGCACCATGTGCGGCCAATCGCCCTGCGATTTCAGGCGCGGTTTCAACGAACAGGTCGCGAAATGCGGCGCGGTCCCCGTTACTGATATTCATCAGCAAGTGTTCGATGCGATCTGGTTCCATGTGCGCCCCTAAATTCCCAATCACGATCACCTGCCTTGTGTGAAAGTGCAAGTCACGCCTTCCCCTTGCGGCCCTGTGCGATATGTTGCATCTGACCGATCAATAGATCCGTGTAAAATTTTGATAGCAAAGGTGCGCGCACATGGCCGACGGCAACCTCGATCCGATGATGAAACCAACCGAAGACATTTCCGTGCGCGAAGTCTTTGGAATCGATACGGATATGAAAGTGAAGGGCTTTGCGCCCGGCACATCCGATCGTGTGCCCGAAATCGATCCGACCTACAAATTCGACCCCGATACAACGCTCGCGATTCTTGCAGGCTTTGGCTACAACCGCAGAGTCATGGTTCAAGGGTACCACGGGACAGGTAAATCGACCCACATTGAACAGGTCGGCGCGCGCCTGAATTGGCCAACGGTTCGGGTGAACCTTGATAGCCACATCAGCCGGATTGATTTGATCGGTAAAGACGCGATCAAGCTGCGCGATGGCGTGCAGGTCACTGAATTCCACGAAGGGATCCTGCCTTGGGCGCTGC
>CAYOSK010000220.1:0-2859 GCA_964406585.1 uncultured Octadecabacter sp.
TCCTGCCGGGCCTACCACCGCCATTTTCGATGACAAATCATCGACGCGGACAACGCGCGTTTCGTCAAAGGCACAAAAGCCCACCAAACTACATATCATGAACGCCCAAGGACGATTTCGGCCTTTAAACCGCCGAGCTCTTGGCTATCGCCGAGCCGCAGGACCCCACCGTGCGCCCGCGCGATGTCTTCGACGATTGCCAGTCCAAGCCCCACACCAGAACCAAGATCCTGATTGCGGGCAGGATCCAGTCGGGTGAAAGGACGCACCGCATCGTCGCGCGATTCGGGTGGAATACCTGGCCCGTCATCTTCAACACAAAACACTGCTGCTTTTGGCGTGATCATCACACTAAGACGTGCTTGCGCGCCGTATCGCAAAGCATTGCCAATAAGGTTTTCAATTGCGCGGCGCATGGCCATCGGGCGAAGACGCATGTCACCGTCCCCCTCCAGAACGCCTGCTGTGACGGCCTGCTTCATGCGTTTCGCATCATCCAAAACCTGCTGAGCCAGAGCAATTGGATCGGTCGCCTCCGCTTCGCCTTCTGCGTCTCCGCGCGCAAAATCAAGAAACCCATCCAAAAGATGCTGCATGTCATCAACATCGCGCACCAGCGGTTCGACATCATCAACATCCAGCATGCCCAACCCCAAACGCAAACGCGTCAAAGGTGTACGCAGATCATGGCTGACCCCCGATAACATCATGGTACGCGTCTGCGTTTGTCGTTCTATGCGATTGCGCATGTCCAAAAACGCAGTTCCCGCCGCACGGACCTCGGTTGCGCCCGATGGGCTGTAGGGAAGCACATGCCCCCGCCCGTATTCGGAAGATGCGGCGGCAAGACGTTTGATCGGCCGCAGTTGATTGCGCAGAAAACTATATGAAATCAGGGTCATAAACACACCCAGGACCACCATCCAGACAAGCAACTGATGCGGATTGGACGCGGACACTCGACTGCGCGCGAATTCAATCCGCATGGCGCCGTAGGCTGTGTCAAACCACAACTCCACCCGGCTTTGCCCCCGCAACACGACCGGTCCAAGGTCCTCGATTTCGGTTTGCAATGTACGTTCTACGATCTTGCCGGAAAAATCGTACCACAATCGCTCGCTGCTCAATGCCACGTCTGCAACCGGCAATACCATGCTCAACTCCAACGGGCGCGCAACGGTTTGGGCCAACCCTTGTGCCGCAGAAACATCGGGAGCCCCCTCAATCTGGCTCAGCAAGAATTCCAGATCCAGAATGATGGACGCCGTCATTTGCTCGGTCACTCGTTCGAAATGACGCTGGATAAAGATGATCGAAACACCCAATTGCAACGTGATCACAGGCAAAATCAGGATCAACGCAGCGCGGCCATACAAACTGCGGGGCATGTACCGTTTGAGCCACTTGAAAGACATGCGATAAGACATATTCGAACGCTAATGCGATTTGCCCAATAAGGAAACGCGAGATGATAAAAGACCGCCCAAAGGCTGGCGAACTTCAACACCTAGAGCCGGGCCTTTCATGCGTTCTCGCCCCCAATCCATCGCCCATGACGTATTGGGGCACGAACACCTATCTGCTTGGGCGCGAAACGCTGGCTGTGATTGATCCGGGGCCACAGGATGATGTCCATCTCGCAGCCTTAGTGCGTGCGATTGATGGACGAAACGTCAGCCATATAATCGTCACGCACAGCCATTCTGATCATTCGCCCCTTGCGCGCAGTTTAGCAAACGCGACCGGCGCGCCTGTGTGTGCGTTTGGGGATAGTTCGGCGGGGCGGTCCGCTATTATGCGTGAATTGGGTGGCAACGTGGGCGGCGGTGAAGGCGTTGATACAGATTTCGCTCCCGATCTCACGCTGCGGCATGGTCAGCGAATCGAAACAGAAGATTGGGGCATGGAGGTGCTGCACACGCCTGGGCATTTCTGCAATCATATCAGCCTGATCTGGGGGAACGCAGCCTTTACGGGTGATCATCTTATGGGCTGGGCCTCTTCATTGGTGTCTCCACCTGACGGGGATCTCACGGATTTCATGGCATCCTGCGATGCGCTGATGGCAAGCGGCATCACGCGCGCCTACAGCGCACATGGCGCGCCTATTCAGGATGCTCAATCCCGACTGGCGGACCTTGTTGCCCACCGACACCTACGCGAAGCCCAAATCATTAAGGCGTTACAGGACGCCCCGGCGACAAGCCAAGAGATAGCAAATGCCATCTACATCGACACGCCCGATGCTCTTATGGGGATGGCCGCCCGTAATGTTTTGGCACATTTGATCGATCTGACGCAGCGGGGCTTGGCGGCCCCAATCGGGCGACTCGACGCCGGCGCAACATTCAAAATTGAAGGAACAGAAAAAACCCCATCTACCCCCTAGACGCGCCTGAATCGGCTGGCTATATGGTCTCAGGTTTTCCGGCGTAGCTCAGCGGTAGAGCAGTTGACTGTTAATCAATTTGTCGTAGGTTCGATCCCTACCGCCGGAGCCAATTTTCAAATTTTTATCAACGGCATAGCGGCATTTCGAAGCCGCCCCTCTTACTCATACCGTTGTTACGGAAGCACTACGGAAGCAACGCGTCCGTCAACTTGAGCGTTGCTAGCATGCCACAACTTCGTGCCTTAAAATTCTAGCAAGCGCTCACATCGGGCGGAATCCGGTCATTCGCTGCACCTGCAAGAACGCTCCATCAGAAAGATCAAAGCGGCCATTCTGCCCCTAAGGCTCGTGCAGTGCTTCGCGTGACCGGTAAAGCGGCTTGGTCAGGTATTGCAGCACCGTCTTTTCGCCGGTGTGCAATTCGACGGTCGCCTGAAGACCGGGGCGCATGGCGATCTGGGATTGGC
>CAYOSK010000221.1:0-2827 GCA_964406585.1 uncultured Octadecabacter sp.
GATCAATCAGTGGCTGTGCGATCCAAAGCCCAACATAAAGAAACGCTAATCCCAAAACCGCGCCAATGGCGGCCATGATCGTCGCCTCAAGCACCAGAAGACCAAAAATAACACGCGGGCGGGCACCCATCGCCCGTAAAATCGCCATTTCCCGTCGCCGTTCACTCAGGCTGGAAAACACCGTGGCCATCATTCCAATCATCGCCGTCACAATTACCATCGCAGACACCGCAATGAGGGCCGTTTCCGCGATCCCGACGATCTGCCAAAGTTCTTGCAGGGCAACGCCGGGCAAAATGGCCAAAAGCGGTTCTTGCGCATATTGGTTTATGCCGCGTTGTAATGCGAACACCTGAAGGCGGCTTTTGGTCCCAATAAATGCTGCTGTAATGGCTTGGGGCTGTAAATCCATTTGGCGGATCACATCCACCGGCGTGGACTGCCCCGGAATGCGCGCACCGCTTCGCCAATCCACATGGATCGCTTCGATCGCTTCTAGGCTGACGATCACAGTTCGGTCCACGGGCGTACCGGTCTTTTCCAGAATCCCCGAAACACGAAACGGTTGATCGTCGTGTTCCGAAAACGAGGCCAACCCATGCGCGACCACAATCGCATCGCCAACTTGATACCCAAGCGTTTCGGCAACATCTGCGCCAATGGTGGCATCAAATAGATCATCCATGATGGCCCCGCTTTGTACCGCCAAGGACTGTCCTGAACGGTATTTATAGCGTTCGAAAAATTCCGGCGTCGTGCCCATCACGCGAAACTGGCGGTGACTGTCCCCAAGTGAAATAGGAACAATCCAATCCACCGCATCCCGCGCGGCAATGTCTTGATAGCTTTCCCACGTGACGTTGTTGGTCGCATTGCCAATCCGGAACACAGAATACAGCAACAATTGAACGGATCCCGACCGCGCCCCCACAATAAGATCGGTTCCCGAAATCGTATCCGCAAAGCTGGCTTTGGCGCCTGTTCGGACCTTTTCGACGCCCAAAAACAGCATGACGGACAAAGCAATCGCCAAAATCGTCATCGCAACGGTCAAGGCGCGCGCAAAAAGTGATGCAAATGCCAGCCGAAAAATCATGCGACGTCACGCGTTGCATGGGCGATATCCGACATTTGGATTACACGGTCGAACTGATCTGCCAAACGGGCATCATGGCTCACCATCAGCACGGTGGACCCAAAGGCGCGCGATTGGGCGAACAATAATTCCAAGAACGTGGCTTGCGTGGCCGCATCCAGCGATGATGTGGGTTCGTCCGCAACGATCAACGGTGGCGTGCCGATCAGGGCGCGCGCGGCCGCGACCCGTTGTTGTTGCCCAACGCTTAGGCTACCTGCCTGTGCCCCTAAAATCCCGCCTGGCAGCCCAAGATCACGACACAAACGCGCAGCCTCTGCCGACGGGTGATCCACCCTGCCCGCCCGCAAAGGCGCAAACCGCAAAGGAAGCAAAATATTGTCTCGGACACTGGCAAAGGGTAGCAAGTTAAACTGTTGAAAGATCAACCCAATATGTTCGCCCCGAAATCTGTCGCGCTGGCCCGCGGACAGTTTTGCAATCTCCGTTCCGGCCACACAAACGGCCCCCGAGCGGGCCATGACCGTTCCACAGATCAGCGACAACAGCGTCGATTTCCCCGATCCGCTTTCCCCCAGCAACAGCACGGTTTCAGCCGCCGCAAGCGACAATTCCGGAACATGCAAATCAAACGATGCCCGCCCCGGCCAACGGTAGCGAACATCGTTTAGGTTCAGGATTGCGTCCGGCGTTTTCACCAAAGAACGTTCAGTTCAAATCAAGCATTGGCGCATCGCGTTCCACTTCGAATGCGACGGCTCCTGCTTGTGAAATCAGTTGAACTTCGACCTCGACGGCATTTGGAAATGCTTCGAAATACGCGAAAGAGATCGACCCAAGGGCCGAAATATCGCCGCACTCCAAAAGGTATTCGGCATGAAATTCAGTGTGACCTGCGGCTTCTGCATGGTCATCATGATCGTCGTGGTCATCATGGTCGTCATGATCGTCATGGTCATCATGCCCATGATCATGTAATCCAGCAAACGCTTCGCGGAACGGAAGGGTCAGTTCGCCCGCTAATTCTTCCAAAGCGATAATTTCTGCTTTGGTTGCGACTGTATCCAAGGGTTTTTGTAGCCAAGGTGTTAAAGACGGGCCAATCCAAAAAACATAATCTGCTTTGGCAAGGTTTCTGGCATCGCTGGGGCGCAATGACATGTTGTGTGGATCACGGCCAGGGCCGACAATCAAAGAAATGTCGGCGGCGTCACCTGTTAATTTGGATACCAGCGAATAAACCGCAGGAATGTCTGTTACGATGTCTACTTTGTCAGCCCAGACGGGGGCGGAAATAAAAGTGGCAGCTACGGAAATCACTGATAGTTTAGACAGCATCGAAGTATCCATTGTTTAAGAGTCGAGGTATGTTATGTTATAACATAACGGTGCTCAAGAGGTGAACGTGTCCGCAATAGAATTTTCTGGCCATGACCATTCCGTCTGTGTGACCGAATGTTTGTCTGCCGTACAAGAAAAATGCACCAAACAGGGGCTTAAGCTGACGCCCGTGCGCAAGCGTGTTTTGGAAATCTTGTTGGACCAACATCGCGCACTTGGTGCTTATGACGTGTTGGAAATCCTGCGTCGTGATGGCGCCACCGCGCAGCCACCTGTGGCTTATCGCGCGTTGGAATTTCTGGTGACGCATGGTTTTGCGCATCGGATTGAAAAACTGAACGCCTTTGTCGCTTGTACAGATCCCGAATCCGATCATGTGCCTGCCTTTTT
>CAYOSK010000222.1:0-956 GCA_964406585.1 uncultured Octadecabacter sp.
CGAAACTGAAAACCATCGCCACGCAAAGCGAACAGATACGCAAAGACCTCAATGGAGTCGTGGACGCGCTAACCAAAGCTGCCGAGTTCATCGATCTTCTGCGCCGCGTAATCGACGTACTGAACTAATGAAAAATAAGGAGTTAGCATATGAGAAACCTCATTCTCGCCTTCTGTCTGTCTAGCGGTGCAATACCCGCCCTAGCCCAAGATACCCTGTTTGCCGCCCCCGGAAACACGGTTGTGCAAATGGACATGGAATCTTGCCCCACGGGCATGATCTGCGTGGAAGCAATGAATACGACCAATGATGTCGATGTGAACCTGATCTTGCCAGAATGGATTGATACCGAAGTTCTTGCAGCACGCAGTGAGGACGTGGCGGCCTCTGCGTACCTTTTGGGCGTGTCTGACAGCCACATCATCGACATCTGCAATTACTGCGGCTGCTGCTCTATTTCAGAAGACCCTGGCAGGATTGATAGCTACGTTCCGTGGGATCCATCCGTTCAGCCCCAACAATCGCCACGCGCCTTGTTCGAGCTTGAGCAATGATGCGATGGTTTTGGATCTGGCTGGCGCGGCGGGTGCCATCGCGTCTTGTCACCGCCCGCCTTGTGCCATGGTTTACTCTGCTTCTGGCAATGCTCGGTGCGGGCTGGACATTCTTTCAATATACCGACAGCGTGGCCATACAACGTTCAAACACCACCTTTGCAATTCATCGCCAGTTCTTGGTCACCTTTCCCAACGGCGCCCAAGACATCACCGGTTTAACGCAGGAAGAGCTGATTGAAATCACGCTACGCATCCGTTGCAAAACCTATGAAGATACATTGCCGACAGACACCTTTTCTCAAGGCGAGCAACCGCTTGATTGTCAAACCGTTACACTCAACGACCTGACCCGCCTTGAGGACATGGGACAAGCCGCACCCGACAGTGTTCGTGAGCAAA
>CAYOSK010000222.1:966-2795 GCA_964406585.1 uncultured Octadecabacter sp.
ACCTTAAACAGCACACTCTCGGCAAGTAGTGCTTCCGCGCGGCGGATGATGACATATTTCCGGTCCCTGCAAGTCTGCGCTGAACGTCACCAATGCGATCGCCAAATCACATCAGAACTTTTTGCAGGCGATATCGTCGCATTCCTAAATCTGACATGCGAGCTCGCGAAACATGATGCAGAATTCGCTAGGCAAGGCGAGCTCCTTGGTACCTTCATGCGCACAATGATTTCTGAAGAAAATATTCCTTGGAACACCGATGGAAGGCGCAAGAGCCTTTTTACGTGCGAACATCTGAGAATTTGATCGCAAAGCTCACACGCGCAAAAAATTCTGAATAAGCTGGTGAGCTGCACTAAGAGGCCGTACTCGTTCAATTGGTGACAACTTTTGAGAACGGCATTGAACACACGGTGACTGCAGAAGAAGCTATCCTTAGAAATACGATGGGCGACGGGGCCAAAGGCGACGTATTAAGCGCGGTGCAGCTTACTGAGCTCCTGGAGCAAAACCGTTATCGAAACGAGATGCGGCAAGCCAAAAGCAAACCTGTCGTTTTGGACGTGAAACCAGTTCGAAATGGAACGGTGTCAAATCATTTAAGGGACATCGGAAATCTAAAGAAGTTCGATCGCTTTAGGCCGTCGAATTACGTACGAATTGACCACAGAGCCGTTCAGGATTCGTTGGCGCAGTTGTGAGATCGACGCCTATCTGTGAATGAGCAGGTAATAGCGCTGGAAGCCACAGACAAGCCTAGCAAGGAATGGTGGGAGGCTAAGTGAGGCGATAAGCCGTTAGCGGCGACCGAGAACATACCAGTCTTCGAAGTTGGGGCGATGCGGAGAATGACCGAAACGAGCCCAAATTGGCAGATGCTGCATTTCGCACAGATGGCTGCTTCGGGCGGGAAGCGGACCTTCGCTGCAGGAGCAAAGGGTGCTTGTGGGGACTTCGAATGCAGACGTTCGTTTCGACCGAGTGCGCACCAAGGTTGAGCATTGCCAGTAGGGTCGAGCCGAATTCATCCGATCGACGCAATCGGAGGCTGGAAGGCTTGCATGTGTTAAGTTGGTTCCGCCTTGCCAAACGCTTGTTTCATAGAAAGTAGCGTCGGCCCATCGCGACGAATGCAAGTGGGACACCTCGGATGTTTTCGACCCAAGTTCAAAACAATGCAAAACGCACTCTCTTCTTAAAGATTTCGGCCCTCCGGTCGTGGAAATCCTGACCCAACGTTCGCTATTCGACCGATGAAATATTGCGTCGTGATCCGGTGGGAGACCTTGAAGGACCACACAGTTGGCTTCCGAGAAGGGCCCTTGTTCTAACGGTGGCTTAGGCTGGTCAAATGCGGTGTCGTTGCGCCCCTTTGGCGCACCAGATCGCTTGGTCGAAAACGTTGCCAAGACCTTCGCCCACGCGGCCTTGCTGCCAGAGCTCGGAGCGAACCGTATGTTCACTTTGCCTACCTTAGTGGCTTCACACTTTAACGAAGGGAAACCTCAGGCGTTTTGCAATTTGGCCCAATAGGGACCCCGATAGCCGGCCGCACGCAAAGGTTCGATTGATCTTTTGCGTTGCAATTTTAGTTTTTGTTCATTATTTATATTGAACAAAGTGAGGGGCGATGCTTGCAAAGTAAGTATATGATTCATTTAGGTTTTTATTCCTAGGGTGAACAACTTTCTTCGTGTGGTCGGCTGGGAAAATTCAGGAACAATTATGAAACTTTTGACGATACGTAATGAAGGTCAGCATCGCGCAGCCGTTATGGTTGGTGACGATGTATTGGATCTTACCAAAGCCGCGGTGAGCATTGATGCGAT
>CAYOSK010000223.1:0-2660 GCA_964406585.1 uncultured Octadecabacter sp.
CAGCGCCACGGCGAGGTTAGACGAGACTGTTGATTTACCAACGCCCCCCTTCCCTGACCCAATGGCAATGATCCGCGCCACGCCGGGCACGCCCTCTGGGCCTGCTTGCGGGGTTGGATGGCGACCGATCGTCAGATTGGGTGGTGTTTTGTCAGCGGGGGGCGGTGGTTGCTTTGAGGGGCCGCCAGCGGTTGGGGCTGTCAGCACCACTGAAGTAGAAGAGACCCCTTCCATCTTAGAGACAACCATCTCAGCGGCTTGGCGCAGGGGCTCCATACGGCCCGCGGTGGCTGCATCGGGTGCTTCAATGACGAATCTGACGGTATCGCCCTGTACCTGCAACGCTCGAATCATATCCCGAGAGACAAGATCGCCCCCATCTGGAAGCCCAATCGTGCTTAACGCCGCCAGAATCGTGTCGTTGTTCTGCGCCATGGATCCACCCTTGCCCGTTAACGTTTTATTTAAACTGCTTAATTCTAGACCATATGGCATCGCTTCCTGAGCATTCCTGCCCATTCTGCGACACCCGCTACTGCGTTTAGACGATTTAGTGGGTTTTCAACACTTAAGCCATGCATTTTCTGCATAGCGGCAATGATTAACGGAGGGATTGTGCAGACGCAGCATTAGCCTAAATCTACTCACAAGACGAAGGAAACAACGTCTTAACCGGAAGACCCCAAGGGTGGGGCAGAACGAAAGTAGAGTAAATGGCACACGTAACTGATTACAGCACTGGCGGAACATTCCTCACAGCTCGCATCTCGGCGATGCGCACGAAGATGTCCGTTTGGTCCGCGCAAAACCGGATCTACCGACAAACATATTCCGAGCTGAATGCTCTGACTGACCGCGATCTGAGCGACATGGGCATTGCCCGCGGACAGATCGAGATCATCGCAAGAGAAGCAGCTCATAAGTAACACAGAGATCGGGTGCCCTTCTTCCTCCCATTAAGGGCCTCCGTACCAGCAACAAGTCTATCTCCTCCTCCCTAAGACTTGTTGCGATGACCAAGACGCGGCGATATCTCCTTCCTCCCTGATATCGCCGCTCTTGCTAACAAGACCGCCCCGGATGGGTGCGATGACATGGGGCGCCTCCTCCTCCCAGAGCGGCCCTCAATAAGGCGACAAGATCCCTCCTCCCAGAGATCTTGTCGCCTTCTTAATTTTCAGACCGACCGTCGATCCGCGTTTCAATCTTTTTGGATTGCCGTAAGGTCCGTCCATGAGCTTTGAAACTTTCCTGTCCCTGCTGGGCTTTGCCTTTGTCAGCACCGTTACGCCGGGGCCGAACAATGCGATGGTGATGGCCTCTGGGGCGAACTTCGGGATTTGGCGCACCCTGCCCCATATGTTTGGCATCACGGTGGGCTTTACGGTGATGATTGCTCTGGTCGGCGTTGGGTTAATGCAGGTGTTTGATGCCTTTCCCTTGGTTGATCGGGCGTTGCAGGTCGCCTCAATCGTTTATCTGATATGGTTGGCTTGGAAGATCGGCACAGCTGCACCGCGCTTGCCGGACGCGCCCGATACCGCAGGAAAACCGTTTTCCTTCTTTCAGGCAGCCGCCTTTCAATGGGTCAATCCAAAGGCCTGGACGATGGGTGTTTATGCCATCACGAACTATGCAACCACCGAAGACGGGAGCCGTTCTCTCGTCGCGGTCAGCATCGTCGCCTTGTCCTTTTGCTTTGTTAGTATGCCCTGCATTGCGTCTTGGGCCACCCTTGGCCAACAAATGCGCAGGTTCCTGACATCACATTCCAGACTGCGGGCGTTCAACATCACGATGGCTGTTTTGTTGCTTTTGACATTGATCCCTGTGGTGTTCCCACCCGACCCCTAATGCGCCCTTGCCACCGAAATCTAATCGCCCTGCCCCGTCGTGAGGTATTAACCTGATGCGCGTTTGTTGCGCATTCCGTGGATTTTGCGGACGGTGTCGTCGTCGATTAGGGCGCGGTAGCGGGGCGATGCCACGTCCACCAAAGCCACTTTGCTGTCGCTGTCATGATGGATCGCCCACCCCATCGTTTTGACCAAGGGCGACACACGCAGACAGGGTTGGCCTTTGCTAAAGTAGTCCGCCCGAAAGGCCGCCCAGTCGTCTATGCCGAGCCCTTTGCGCGTCGCCAAAACGGCAACGATCAAATCATCGCTGGTCATAGTATAGGCCGCATCGGCCAGCATGTCATATTGCATCGCACCAATTGTTCCCGCCTTGGGCACGGCCGGGCCAAGGGTTGCAGGGCAATCCGGGGACGGTGTGATCAAAACATCCGTGTAATTGGTGCTGTGGGTTTTCAAAACGGCACATCATTGGCTTGCGCGGCGCCGACAATGAACTTGGCCACCACTTTCTTCTCACCCGCTTTGTCGAATTCGATGACGAGCTTATCGCCCTCAATCTCCATCACTTCGCCGTAGCCGAATTTTTGGTGGAACACGCGGTCGCCGACGGTGTGGGATGAGGATGCGGTCATATCGATGGTCACATTGCGGGATTCGGATGGTTGAGACACAGGGCGCTGTTGGCTGCGGCTTTGCAGGCGTTTCCAACCCGGCGAATTGTAGACATCGGCGCTGGCCACACGGTCATGCAGATCAGAGGCCATGCCGTCGCTGGCGGGATTGGCCTGTGCGGCCATTCCT
>CAYOSK010000224.1:0-2614 GCA_964406585.1 uncultured Octadecabacter sp.
TTCGTGTAACCGCCACTCACACAGCAACACGACAGATTGATCAACCAGATAAACACGGCACTGCAAATCCTTTTTGATGCGCAGCGCTGTGTCATCGATTGAGATTGGATTGAGCCTGAACGCTGCTCTGCTGGGGGGCTTATACCTGCTTTTTGCATTTCAAGCTTCTGTTGGGACCAAACGTCGCAAAAGCCTGCTGTCCGCCTCGGGAGTTGATCGGTTCGCGGTGCCGTGAAACCCGGCTTTTCGCAAATTCTATGGGGTACCAGCGTGTCGGGACAATTCTTATGACGTCAAAAAATTCGTCTTGACCGACACGACGACGTAACCATTTGATTGAAAATCCCAATAAGATGACAAACAGGCCTGTCTAAGTATAAAAGAGGGCGCGTTTAGCGTACACGTTCCCAGGTTTGGGACTGGCATATCCCAAGGAAACACCCAGCCACGGTCAGTTCGTGTGCTTCGAGCGACATATTTGAGTTGTATGTTCGCCCATTGCGGGGATCCCAGATTTTGCCGCTATCCCAAACGCCCGCTTCGCCTGCCGGTGTCATGTCCCAGATCATCCGCCGTCCGATATGTTCATAGGGTCCAATTTCACCCTCAAGATTGCGCGCTTGCACGATCGTTCCGCAGATCGCCGCCCCACAGGTCTGGATTTGGATTTCAAGATACCCGACGTCGTTCGGTTCTGTGCGCCAAAGGCCGGTGACGTCTTGTGCGTGGACCAATACGGGGAGAGCCGTAAGAGCCACGATCGCGAGAGAATTGCGGAGTATTGGTATCATGGCATGGTGCTCCTGTCCGGTTTGTGTGCGTTGCGGACGCGGCTTCTGGCAGAATTCATACTCCCCGTCGCAGGAACCAGACGACCGGCACGACCGAGGCCTTGTTGTGGCATCCCAGAATACAACGTTTCGTAGGACCCGGCTTCAATAAGAAATGTCTCGTGCCAAATGCCGACATCACCACGGGCCTTTTTGGCGGCCTTGTTGAAGCGCTGCCAAGCGGGCATATGAAGCCCGTTTTCATCCCTTGCAAAGGCTTCGAGATGATCAAAGCTGCGCCAGTACTGAACGGTCATGCCCGGCGAAATCAGGCGCGTTTCCAAGCAACCTGATTGTTCTATCGGCAAGGCCCTTAATTCTCGTTGCATGCGCATCATAGCAAGGGCGGCAGGGACCCATTTGTGGACTTTCCACCATTTATTGATGCGCATACCGATGAGAAAGACAACGAAATCTCCTTCGATTTGCGCAGACATACGCGCTGCGGCGACTTGCCCCATCAACGCACGCGCCTCATCAATAGCGTCAAAACGATAAGCAGCAATCGTTTGGTCATAACGGCTTTCTCCAATATCAACACTGTTGACATGCTTGACGCGATGGCGATCAATGTCAACAGTGTTGATATGGACGAAAAGAAGTTAAAATATCATCATGGTGATCTGGCGGACGACATTTCCAAAATTGCATGGGAAAAAGTTCACGTGAGTGGTGCCGACAAGTTAAGTTTGCGAAGCTGCGCGCGCGATGCTGGAGTTGATCCGGCTGCTGTTTATCGCCATTTCAAATCCAAAGAAGACCTGCTGGGCCATCTTGCAAATCGCGCATTCGCAGAACTATCGACAGCAATGGACAAGGCCAAAACAAACCCTAGGGGCACCGATCCATCAGAAGCATTGGTGCAGATTGGGTTGGCATATATTCGCTATGCTGTTGCCAAGCCACATATTTTTCAGATGATGTTCGACCTTGCTGGGAAAAGTGGGGATGCTCATCTTACCGGTGCTTCGCCGGAGGGGAGTGCGGCTTACGAAATCCTTGTTCGGGGCATCACAGAACTGAACCCAAAGACGGATATCAACATCCACATCTTTACGCTTTGGAGCATGGTGCACGGGTTTTCCAAGCTTGTGAACGCGGGTTTAGGGCCGGGCACTGCGCAGATAGACCAAATGAGCAGAAACATCTGCGAAAATATCGTTGCGACCATCAGATAACGACGCCCAGCCTTTGCGGCTTGCAACCTTGTCCGCCTCACCCGAGTTTTACCGGATGTGAAGGTGGCCGTCTTCCGGCGATCCACAGTCACAAAAGGCCAGAGTGTCCGCGGCACCATCTGTCCAGCATGGTCGTTAGGCCTCAGTCTCAACGGCGTCAGAACAATCGGGCGATTCCAATGGCCGCGCGAACGCCGTCGATCAGCTTCGCAGAAACCTCGTGGGTGTGTTCAATCATGTGCCCCATCCCTGCGCACCCCAAGACCACGCTATCAATGTTGTCTTCTTGGACAGCCGTTTGGATTTCGGCCATGACGCGTTGCGATGCGTTTTGTCGATCCGTTTCTAGGTCAAGAACCGGAACGCCACTTGCCCTGACGCGCCCAAGGTTATTGCCCAGACCATAGGCCTCGATATTGGCTGACAGAATTGGCACGGACACGTCTAACGTCGTAACGACGGAAAACCGCGGGCCAAACAGGGATGCGGTGTGATACGCCGCCTGACCAATTCCAATGACCGGGCAGGAGGACAGGGCGCGTGCCGCGTCCAACCCTGTGTCATCAAAGCATCCTATTATGATGGCTTTAGCGCCCGCGGTGTTGG
>CAYOSK010000225.1:0-2568 GCA_964406585.1 uncultured Octadecabacter sp.
GGGACTCGAACCCGCAACTTTCACCGTGACAGGGTGATACTCTAACCAAATTGAGCTACAACCCCTTTATATTCTAAAAATATTGACTATACATAATTGATATCCTGTCATAAATATATACTTTTTGTCAAAAAATAAGGATTTTAAATAGATCTATTTTTGAATCTACTTAGGTGATCTTTTTTAGTACTATAAGTGGCATGATATAATAATAGTGCACAAGACTCTGTAGCTCAGTGGTTAGAGTAGGGGACTCATAAGCCCTTGGTCGCAGGTTCAAATCCAGCCAGAGTTATTCCTATGGTGAGATGGCTGAGTGGCTTAAAGCGTTAGATTGCTAATCTATTGTACAAATAATCTTTGTACCGAGGGTTCGAATCCCTCTCTTTCCTCTCAGATACTTTATTTTATATAAAGTATTCCTATGCATTAATAGGATAAGATCGGTGGGCGACATTCAGTCAGTTTATATAAATTGAATGTAGTCCACAGATCTTTTTGAGGTTATTCTAGTTTTTATTATAAAATCATAAATATTTACATTATATAGGATAAAAAATATATGGGTAACAATTCCGGTAAAATATTTGGGGTCGATCTTGGCACAACTAATTCGGTTGTAGCAGTAATGGAAGGTGGACAACCAACAGTAGTTAATAATACAGAAGGATTTCGAACAACACCTTCAATCGTAGCGTACACAAAGAATAAGGATCTTCTAGTTGGACAAATTGCTAAAAGGCAAGCAGTTATTAATCCTAAAAATACTTTTTCGTCAATAAAGCGTTTTATGGGTTCAAAATTCAGCGAATTAAGTACAGAATCAAAAGAGGTATCTTATGAATTAATTAGTGATAATAAAGATAATGTAAAAATTATTTGTTCTAATATGGATAAACAATTTAGCCCTGAAGAAATATCTTCACAAATTTTAAGAAAATTATCAAATGATGTCAGCCTATATATGGGAGAAACTATTAGTGAAGCTGTTATAACAGTTCCAGCTTACTTTAATGATGCTCAACGTCAAGCAACACGAGATGCAGGACGGATAGCAGGGTTAGAGGTTAAAAGAATCATTAATGAACCAACAGCAGCATCATTAGCCTACGGGCTTGAAAAGAAAAATAATGAATTAGTTATTATTTTTGATTTAGGTGGTGGTACATTTGATGTTTCTTTACTAGAGGTTGGGGATGGTGTTTTTGAAGTTTTATCGACATCAGGTGATACTAAGCTTGGTGGTGATGATTTTGATAAAAAAATTGTTAATTATATACTTAAAAACTTCAAAAATAAAGAAGGTATTGATTTAACATCTGATCCACAAGCTCTACAACGATTAACAGAAGCTGCTGAAAAAGCAAAAATTGAATTATCAAATTTATCTGAAACAACAATAAATTTACCATTTATTACTGCTACTCAAGATGGTCCAAAACATATAGAAGAAACATTAACTAGAGGTAAATTTGAAGAACTTTGTGAAGACTTAATAAACCGCTGTCGTTTACCAGTCGAAGCAGCTATAAAAGATGCTCGTGTTGACCGAGAAACAATTAATGAATTAGTGTTAGTTGGGGGTTCTACACGTATTCCAGCTATTCAAAATTTAGTCTCAAAAATTGTAGATAAAGAACCAAATCAAACTGTAAACCCAGATGAAGTTGTAGCAATTGGGGCAGCAGTTCAAGGTGGTGTATTGGCAGGTGAAGTTAAAAATATTCTTTTACTTGATGTGACACCTTTATCGTTAGGTGTAGAGACATTAGGTTCATTAATGACAGTTATGATACCACGTAATACTACAATACCAGTTAAAAAGTCAGAAACTTTTTCAACAGCTGCAGATAATCAAGAAAGTGTTGATATTGAAGTTTTACAAGGAGAACGTAAATTAGCAAAAGATAACAAAAGTTTAGGTAATTTTAAACTAGAAGGAATACCACTAGCTGCAAGAGGAATTCCACAAATTGAGGTTACTTTTGATATTAATGCTAGTGGAATTTTATCTGTTACTGCAAAAGATAAAGGGACTGGAAAAACACAACGTATAAGCATTCAGAATGCTTCAAGCTTAGAAAAAGAGGAAGTAGAAAGAATGATAAAAGATGCAGAAGAGTCCTCTAAGATAGATAAAGAGAAAAAAGAGAAAATTGATATAAGAAATGAGGCTGATTTAGTTTGTTATCAAAATGAAAAACAATTAAAAGAGTACGAAACTAAAGTATCTGAAGAGAAAAAAGAAAGTGTATTAACTACTATCAAATCCATTCGTGAGATTTTACAAAAAGATGATTTTGATAACCAAGAACTTAAATCAAAAATGGAGGAATTAAAAAAAGTTTCTCAAATGATGCAAGAAGAAATAGCAAACCCTTCTAGTTCGGAACCTAATATTCAACAACAGCAAACAAATCCTGGTGATACAGTTATAGATACTGATTTTGTAGATGATAATGATTAATATTACGTGATTAAATTAAGGTATATCTTTCTATATAATTTAATTGCATAATACTTATTTATTGATATATAATTAATTTAAATAAATTTTATCGGAGAGTC
>CAYOSK010000226.1:0-2559 GCA_964406585.1 uncultured Octadecabacter sp.
TCAAAGGCATGGTGCGCCCGGATCGCAAAATGCTGACCTATAAAATCGACTTCACCAAAGCCATCCAAACACGCCGCTTGACGATGGGCGTTGCCGACGGGATCGTGGAAGCCGACGGCGAAGTGATCTACGAAGTCAAAGACATGAAGGTCGCCCTGTCCGAAAGCTAAGAGCCATTAGCTGACGCGGGCTAACCACGCACATGATTTATCGGGCGCGTGGGGCAGATCATTTGTATCTAGTCGCGAAATGCGCATTTGATCACCATTGAGCTGCCAAACGTCTGGTACAACCGTGAAGCCAAACGAAAAACCCGCAGCAGCGGCAGCATCACAAACTTTGTCGTTCGTGCTGCCGTAGGGATAGCAATATGCAGCACCTGTCGTCGGATGATCGACAGCGCCTAACGTGGCCACAGATCCAGCGATTTCGCCTATCAGACTCGGCGCATCACATAACTCGTGCCACAAATGTTTATCCCCGTGCCCGCCAAATACCATGCCTTCGGCAATCATCGTTTTGGCGTGCTGCGCAGTCAGATACAGACCGTCTGCAAAGCCCGCTTCATCGTTTGATACGTGGCGGGCAAACAATTGGCGTGTAACGGCGTCGCGCGCATGTTCGCTGAGTCCGTGCTGTAGAACACGTTTAATATATCCCACATCAGGACCGTCGTAGCGGTTTGGCAAAAAATGCTGTGCCCGTAACGCCTCAGGATCGCCAAGACCCTGCTCCAGCAGAAGACGATCCAGCTCATCAGCTAGTGCGTTGGGGTCTGAATGTGCCGCCAACGTAAACTGGATGCGGTTCACGTCCAGCAATTGCCGATCGACCAATGATGATCGCGGCGCGAAAAAATACCCAGCTAATCCACGATCCACTAAATGAGGAAACACATAAGCGTAGTGATCAATGTAGCCATCATCAAACGTTAGCAGGCAGGCACGGTCGGGCAGTTTTTGTCCGGTCGTCATGATGTCTTGGAACACTCGCGGACTCAACACGTTGTAGTTGGCGCATAGGTGATCCAGCTGACCAACGAAATCGTCTAGTTCCAGCGCCTTAAGGCGTGGATACGCGCTTTGGGCCAAAGGGCGGACATAGTGATACATCACGGTTGTCAGCGTTTTTGTCACTCTGTCGCCCTCGCGTACCAGTCCATCGTCGGGCGATCGAGGTCAAGATCCCCACGCGTCAGATACATTTGCGACAGATCATATAAAGTGCTGCGATCTTGGGCCGCCCAAAGCACAACCGACGTTGTCGGCGGATCGCGATATTCAACAGGAAAAAACAGATACGGCAACCTAATCAAAGGATCATCTAGCGCTGACGTCCACCCCCGCGCGCGCAAGACCGCCTGTACCCTGCCCAACGTCGCTGACACATCAACAAACGCAGCGCCCCGTTTGCGTGCTTCGTTTTCCATAAATTCCAAGCCGGCGTCTATGCCAACAACATCACCAAAAACCTCGTTCAGGTGCAAAAAGGAAACGCCGTTTGCGTGTTCTTGTCGAAACACAACGGTACCCTCGGATCCGTTTTTGCGGATCAGTCGGCTTTCATAAGCAAAGGTTGGATGGTCGTCGTACCGCCAAGCCAGCATCGCTGCCGATCTTGTAAACCCACTATCACCAAGCGCGATGCCAGACTGCGCAACCTTGGCAAGGTCAGATGCTTGTAAGGTGATCGCATCGCCAATCGCGCCGGACCTGACCTGACGACGTTCAACCAAGTTTTGCGCGCGCGGATCAAACGAGGCGATGCCGCCCAAAGTTGCAAAATCTGCCACATAAAAATGCCGCGGGATCAGCCTTTGAAATGTGAACCCGGCCCCGAGGTAAAGTGGTAAGGCCGCATCTGTAATTCCGGCACCCACCAAGACGTCATAGCGCGCCTGCAATTCCGCCAATATGCGTGTGCCGACGCCCTTCCCCCGCGCCGCTGGTGATACAACCCACGTGGTCAGCGCGGCGCCATTTCGCAAACCACTCGGCCCAGAAAATGCCATTGGTGTGCAGCCCATAACCGCAACCAACCCGCCCTGACCAACGGCAACCAATGAATTGTTAACACCCTGCGCGTCGGGGGCCGCAGCCATCTGCCATGCCATAAAATCTGAACGTCCCAGCGCGATAGGACGGGTCCATTCATCCTGATAGAACTGGCAGATTTCGGTATCAGAAATACCGGCTTCGTGGGCAGGCATTACCCGAAGGTCCATGGCCTTTGGAGATGTCATGAGCGGCGCATCCGTTCCATCCAGTTCAACATGGGCGAACTTCGCACTTCCATGCACTCGGGTTCAACCCGTTTCCTAACAGCAACAATTACATCGATTGCCCTCGCAGCGTAGGCATCAGCGCACCCACTGCCCTTGCCCCTATCCCGCCTGTCGCCTACAGCTAAATCAAAGTTAATAAGGGAGCAGCCATGCGCCGTGTCGTCATTACAGGTCTGGGGATCGTCTCCCCCATCGGGAACAATGCAGCCGAGGTTGATGCAAACCTGCGCGCCGGAACGTCCGGCATCGTTGCCAGCGATGAGATGGCCGAACAC
>CAYOSK010000227.1:0-2550 GCA_964406585.1 uncultured Octadecabacter sp.
TAAAACGTCGACCCGCTACAACACACCAAAGGCATCCCCAGTCGGGGGTGCCTTTCTGCTGGGTAGGGTCCAATAGGTAGCGAAGGTTCGCTTCTGCGTTCGTGCATCAGGTTTTTGATCTGTGTTTTACCCGTTCGTTCGGTCATACTTAGCGTCGGTGTCTTACCAAGAGGAGTCTGTGTATGTTTGGGCATTTCGCAATTTCTGTCGCGTGTGGCGCAATCGCATGTGCGGGTGTGTCCGCATGGCTTCCAATGGGGAACGCGCCCCCCCGCGCGGTGATAACACTGATCGAAAAACAACAGGAGGATGCCATGCCCGAAGGCTTGGTCCGTTTGCAAGGGCAGATCGTCGGCGGTGGCGCGCCCTGTGTTCAGTTTTTGACTGATTCCGGTCAACAGATCAGCCTTGAGGGTGCATCCCATCAAACCTTTGAAATCGGTGTGCGTTTTGAGATCACTGGCCGCTTTGTTCAGGTCTCCCGCTGCATGCAAGGTCGCGGTTTTGTTGTGGACCGATACGCCGCTCTGCCATAAGTTGTTAACTGTCGATTCACCCAATTAGCGTTTTTATTTGGAAAGATTTTTGCGATGACCACGCCTACAGATCCTCTTTACACAAGCCAGTGGCACTTCCCTCTGATCGGGAACATTGAGACGATATGGAATGAGTTTTCAGGGGCGGGCATTCGCGTCGGCGTTTATGACGACGGAGTGGACTACAACCACGAAGACCTTGATGACAATTACGACTCTTCGCTGCATGCGTTGGATGACTTGGGCAATGCCATTGATCCGTTTCCAGTGGGCAATGATGCCCATGGGACCGCCTGCGCGGGCCTTATCGGCGCAGAAAGCGACAATGGCGTGGGCGGGACAGGCGTGGCCAGCGGTGTCACGCTAACGGGCGTCAACATTTTCAACAGCGCGATCTATGGCTACGTCAATGCCTCGGATTCCAGCGGTTTCATGGATGTGGCGGGCCAAGCTGGCACGAATTTTGACATTTCATCCAACAGCTGGGGGTCAACGCCCGGTTTTGGTAGCGGCCAGAACATCAACGACGCCTCAAGCTTTGCGGGTGAGTTGCACGGCGTTTACGGGAATATTTCGGCCACTGGTCGCGGGGGCTTGGGCACCGTGATCGTTCAGGCTGCGGGCAATGACACCCTTGATGCCAACGGATCAGGGGTGAATTCGTCACGCTATACGATTACGGTGGCCGCATCAGATGAATTTGGCAATATCCAGGATTATTCCAACTTTGGGACCTCTATTCTTGTGACCGCTCCGGCAGGTGCGGTCACCACAGATATTACGGGTGGCTCGGGCTATTCATCCGGAGATTACACCACCACGTTTGGTGGGACATCTGCGGCGACGCCGATTGTAGCCGGTGTGACGGCGCTGATGCTCGAAGCCAGCGAAAACAGCCTTGGCTGGCGCGACGTGCAAAACATCCTGGCGATTTCGGCCAGTGAGACCGGATCGGGCTATGGCAATTTGGCGTCCGGATTCGAAGTGGGTGAATGGGGGGTAAACGCGGCCACCAACTGGAACGGTGGCGGCATGGCCATTTCGGGCTCCTATGGATTTGGCATGGTGGATGCCTATGCCGCAGTGCGCATGGCCGAAGTCTGGCATCTGTTTGACGCGCCCCAAACCAGCGCCAACGAAGTCATGGTCAGTTCCAATACATGGACCGGCAGCCAGCTTTTGCCGGACGGGGATCCGACGGGGATCGACTTTACCCTGACCGTAGGGGCTGACATCGCGATCGAACATATTGAACTGTCTATGGGGTTCAATACGACATGGGCGGGTGATCTGTCGATCATCATCACGACGCCGGACGGAACAGTCATCCAGGCCTACTATGAAGGGGGGCTGGGTGTGTCTTTCAACGACACATGGACCTTCGGGATCGATCACCTTCTGGGCGAAACATCTGCCGGTACATGGACGATCAATGTGGCCGACAACTTTGGTGCAGACGCCAACACGATCACCGGCTTGTCGATGGATATCTATGGTCAAACGGTCGATAACAATGACGTCTATCACTATACCAACGATTTCCTAACGCTGGCGGGGCTGGATGTATCGCGCCTTTCCTTAACGGACACCAACGGTGGGGAAGACTGGCTGAACCTTGCCGCCGTCGGGTTAGGTGGAACAGCGGGCAGCCTGAACCTTCTTACAGGCGTGATCACCGGCGAGACCGGTAGCGGCGTTGAAACTGCACAGCTTTTGGCAGCTGGATCCGGGATCGAGCATGTGGTCATGGGCGATACCAATGACACCGTGACAGGCACCAATGAAGACAACAGCATCCTTGGTATGCGGGGGCTTGATGTCCTTTATGGCGGTGCGGGCAATGATTTTCTGGATGGCGGCGCTGGCATCGACAGCCTGTATGGCGGGTCTGGCCTAGATGCCCTTGCAGCGGGCGGTGGTGCTGATTTCGTCAATGGTGGCGGCGGCAATGACAGTTTGAATGGCGGTGGCGGCAACGATTTGATCGTTGGGGGCGGCGGCAATGATACGCTGA
>CAYOSK010000228.1:0-2524 GCA_964406585.1 uncultured Octadecabacter sp.
CATACACATTGCCCGGAATAATGACCGTTGCACCGCTGGCTTTTGCAACTTCGATGATGTCGGCCGTTTGTCCGGGAATTTCGGCCGCCCATTTTGGGTACGGCGGGTTCCATCCGTTCACGATGACAGACGCGCCCCATGCCGCATCCCAAAGGTTGTCCTTGCTGCGGTCAAAACGGCGAACTTCCCATCCCGCGGCGTCAAAGGCGGCGGTAGCCGTGCGTCCCAATCGGCCTGTCGATCCTAGTATCAGTACAGTCTTTTCCATGTCATATCTCCTGTTCTGGAAGGAATATGTGCTATTCATATAATGATCGAAATTGCCTATTTGCGCAGATCGTGTATTCATAATTGAATGTCTCTTGCCTTAAACCCCGCTGATTGGTCCCTCGTTCAAGCGTTCTTGATGGTCGCAGAAGAAGGCTCTCTTTCTGGTGCTGCGCGTAAACTTGGGGCGAGCCAGCCGACAGTTGGCCGTCAAATCAAAACCCTCGAAAGCCAGCTCAGCGCGAGCCTTTTCAAACGGCAGGCACGAGGTTTGGAGCTTACGGAAACAGGTGCAGCATTGGTCGCGCCAGCACGGGTAATGCGCGAGGCAATGGGGCAGATATCGCTGATGGCAGCGGGTGAATCTGCGCGGATCGAAGGCACCGTGCGTATCACGGCCAGCGTCATGACCTCGCAATTTCACCTGCCAGACATCATTGCCAAAATCCGCGAACAAGAACCGGACATCGCGATTGAACTGGTCCCGTCAGACGATAGCCGCAACTTGCTTTACCGCGAAGCGGACATCGCCGTGCGTATGTACCGGCCCACCCAACTTGAACTTGTGACTCGCCATATTGGTGACATTCCCTTGGCGATCTGCGCTGCGAAATCCTACATCGCGCGCTGTGGAACGTTCAACGGGCCACATGATCTGCGGAACCACGATTTTGTGGGATATGATGAAAGCACCCTGATCATTGACGGGTTCAACGCCGCCGGTTTTGACGTGACGCGCGACTTTTTCAAAATACGCTGTGATGATCAGGCGACTTATTGGAATCTTATCCGTGCCGGCTGCGGAATTGGGTTCTCGCAACGTGAAATTGCACTGGCCGATCCGCTGATAGACGTTATTGAAACAGGGTTTCCGTTGCCGGTTCTCCCTATTTGGCTAACCGCCCACGAAGCCATGCGCCAAACACCGCGCATTCGCCGCGTCTGGGATTTGCTGGAACACGGGCTGAAGCCACTGGTTTCTTAGCGCACGTTTGTTGACCCTGCGGGGCGGGTCCGCTAGGCGATCTTCAACGAATTTAACCAAGGATGATCCTATGTCGAACCCCTCTCTTTTGATCTTGCCCGGTGACGGCATTGGCCAAGAAGTCATGGCAGAAGTACGCCGTGTCATCGATTGGTTCGGAGCCAAGCGCGATATGACTTTTGATGTGTCCGAGGATCTTGTCGGGGGCGCCGCCTATGACAAACACGGCACGCCACTGCACGATGATACGATGGCCAAAGCCCAAGAAGTCGACGCCGTACTTCTTGGCGCTGTTGGTGGCCCGGCATATGACGATTTGGATTTTTCCGTGAAACCCGAACGCGGCCTTTTGCGCCTGCGAAAAGAAATGGATCTATTCGCGAACTTGCGCCCTGCGCAGTGTTTTGATGCGCTGTCAGATTTTTCGTCGCTAAAGCCTGAATTGGTCGCTGGCCTTGATATCATGATCGTTCGCGAACTGACCTCAGGTGTCTACTTTGGTGAACCTCGCGGCATCCATCTCGAAGACAATATGCGCGTAGGTGTGAATACGCAGCGTTACACCGAAGCTGAGATTGAACGCGGGGCGCGGGCGGCATTTGAATTGGCCATGAAACGCGACAAAAAATTGTGTTCCATGGAAAAAGCCAATGTGATGGAATCCGGTATTCTGTGGCGCGATGTCGTGACCGAAGTGCACGCAGATTATCCCGAAGTCGAACTGTCCCATATGTACGCGGACAACGGCGCGATGCAGTTGGTCCGCGCGCCCAAACAGTTTGACGTGATCTACACTGACAACCTGTTTGGTGACATTTTGTCCGATTGTGCTGCCATGCTGACAGGATCGTTGGGCATGTTACCGTCTGCATCCCTAGGGGCCCCGATGGCTAATGGCCGCCCCAAAGCGATGTATGAACCCGTTCACGGGTCAGCGCCTGACATTACAGGACAAGGAAAGGCCAACCCGATCGCCTGTATCCTTAGCTTCGCGATGGCATTGCGCTATTCGTTTGACCAAGGTGATGAGGCCACACGCCTTGAAACAGCAATCGAAAAAGTGCTGGCCGACGGTGTGCGCACGGGTGATCTGCTAAGCGATGAGAACAGCACAGCGGTGTCAACGTCCGGCATGACCGACGCGATTTTGGCCGCTCTGGACACGTCTCTCTAAAATACGGCGTGGTCGCCGCGGGCATCGCGTTCTGGGGTCTGCTCGCGATTCCGGCCGTGCTGTTCTCGACCGTCTCGGTAAACGCGAGCGGTATAAGC
>CAYOSK010000229.1:0-2486 GCA_964406585.1 uncultured Octadecabacter sp.
ATCCGCCGGGGAGCCGCCTGCAACTGCGGCCACCGTCGGTGCTGTTGCTGCTGTTGCTGCTGTTGCTGCTGTTGCTGCTGTTGCCGCCGTAGCTGCTTTTGCTGCTGTTGCTGCTGTAGCCGCGACCGCTGTAGCCGTGGCTGATGTTGCCATCCTCTGCTCAAGCTGTATACGGTAACCAAGCCCGCAAGAAAGACTGAGCAAGACTCGCAAACTGCCTACGTTCGTGTGCGTGTGTACACAACAAGAGCTCTGGTTGACGGGACTCGCTTAGGTGCGCAGGGATTTGCTTTTCTTTTGCTGTCGGTCTAGTTACAAACAAGACAGGTGTTGCCAATCGTGCCACCCCCAGCGCCGAGTGCCTGCCTCCTATTGAACAACCCCAGGGACCCTCCAGCAGCAGCAGTAAACTCCCTCTGTCACGGCCCAAGCGGAAAAGGTGTGCTGCAGCCTGCTTGCACTCGAACGCGCCTGCCGGTTGTTCTGCTGAGGGACGTCTGGTGCCCCTACAGCCCGCCGGGAGAAAAGCAAGGAAAATAAAATATAACCGTTATGCGGGGACACTGGACCTCCATCCCCTGATTCTGGCTCAAATCCAAGGCCTCACAGATTCCATAAACCATCCAAAAGTTTACACGGTTAGGTTCTGTAGGGTAACGGTAATCTCTGTAAGGTATTGAACCTGTTACAGAACTGGAGGTAGTCTCTGTAGGGTATTGAAAACGTTACAGAACTCACAGAAGTATAGGGTATTATGCGACAGCAGCCACAGATCTCACAGAAGCCACCTAGAGGGTAACTACAGAGGGTAATTACACCCGGTATAGATCTGTGGTTACCCTACAGAACCTAACCGTGCAAAAGTATCGGCGGTATTTTCCCTCTGTGAGTACCGGCAGATCACCACAATTCAGTCATGTGAAACCCCAGTACCCTTCAGAGATTTCACAGACAGTTCTGTAACTGTCACAGTACCCTACCAAGTACCAGTACCCTACAGAACGTGCTTTGAAAGTTTCCTTTCAGCACGGTGGAAACCTGATCGTCAAGATCTTCTTTCGAGCATGCTTGTTTTTCCGATGGTAAATCACGTGGTACTTTTAATTTACTGACGGGTAAAATACCGGAGTATCAAGAGAAATTGCGCGTATCGATGATACCATTCAAATATGTAGCTGCTGTGGTGTACGTAGGACGGAGCAGTTGCATACACAGCATCTGAAGGACGGATACACATGACGGAGGGACGCATCAGTTGCAACGGTTTGGTCCTGCGCGCGTGTTTGCGTGTGTGTGTGCGTGCATGGTCGTGTGACACACACAGAAAATGAAATCTGTCGTGCTTCTCCAATCCCTCTCTTTCCTAAGATCGCGTAACAAAAATTCACGTAGCGCCATTCATTATTTACCGACGGCTGATATCGGGGTATCAGGTATGCACTTTCGTGTGTTGCTGTTGATCATACCTTGTCGTTGTCGTCTTTGGTGTTGCTCACTACTATCACCTGCTGGGACAAACGTAGCACTAAATTGTCTTCTAGCTCTTTAGCTGCTGTGGCACAATTTTGTAGAGGGGATGAACGGACACACATACCGGAGATGCACAGAAAGGGGCCATCGTTCACCATAGTCGCCGAGAGTATTTATTTCCTCGGAATATTTTACCCGTTTCTCACATAGATCCACACGGAAAAACTTTTGATAGGAAGATTGCGACCCAAAATTATTTTGGTTTCTGCGCGCGCGCTGCGGATCCGACATTTTGTGACAGTCCCGGTGCGCGCGCAGGCCGGCAGCGACTACCCACACACCCCCTTCTTCATTACACCACACCTACCTCTCTTCTCCCCCTCTCTCTCCTAAGATCGCACGCCCCAGTTACAGCGGGTTCCAGTGGGTTCCTCGCGGGGACATCAACCCGTGGCAGAGTCTGCCTACAAGACAACAGCAGATCCTCTCACAGCACCGGGGGGACATATCTCAGGACCCAAGCAGTGAAGATCAACTTGTGAGGTGAGAATTCTAAAAATGGAACGGAGAAGAGAGAGGAGGGGCATTGAGCACAGGGGGTGTTGGCGACTGGTACATCCGCTAGATTGCCGCGTCCGCGACGGCCGAGGGGAAAAGGTCGGGAGGATCCCCCCCCCAGTCAGCCACCTAGGCAACCCCCTTTAGAGCCCTTGATCCGTCCGTGCCTAGGTCACTGACTCGAGCCACGCGGCGGCCGCACAAGTTCAAAACAGCAGTCAGAGCTGATGTCACGCTGCTGCGTCCGTTGTTGTATACAGCAGGTTGATGCCGAAGATTCCTGGCTATCATCGGTCCTCCCGTACGATCGAAAGCTTGCGCCCTTCAATTGATCAGTGTTGTGTGCTCGCCGAACGGCAGCGAGTCTACAAGTTCCTGGCAGCTACGCCATGTCCAACCTTTTATCGTTAAAAAAATCAACCATCGAACTCATTCGTGCGGCGGGGCTGCGTCCCTAC
>CAYOSK010000230.1:0-2444 GCA_964406585.1 uncultured Octadecabacter sp.
GCGCCGACATGTTTAACGCCCTTTTCTCGAAGCAGCTTTTGTGCGCCTTTGATCGTCATGCCATCTTCATGCAGCAATTGTTTTATTCCGGCCAAAAGATCGACATCGGTCGGACGATAATAGCGCCGACCGCCTGCACGCTTTACGGGTTTGACTTGGGTGAATTTGCTTTCCCAAAACCGCAGCACATGCGCAGGCGTGTCCAACACGTCGGAAACTTCTGAGATCGTGCGAAATGCGTCGCGGGATTTGGACATCGGGTGCGCCTTTAGCGTTTGTTGCCGTCTGCCACGCGGTCTTTCATAAGATGGCTGGGCCGAAACGACAGGACACGACGGGGCGTGATTGGAACCTCTTCGCCAGTCTTGGGGTTCCGGCCGACGCGGGCTGCTTTGTCGCGGATGCTGAACGTTCCAAAAGACGAAATCTTTACGCTGTCGCCGGACGCCAAGGCATCAGACATATGTGTTAGCACGCCTTCGACCAAATCGGCGCTTTCGTTGCGCGACAGGCCCACTTCGTCATGAACGGCATCTGCAAGATCCATGCGTGTCAGTGTCTTATCAGTCATTCTATCCCCCTAAGTTGCGCCAACTCTAGGCGAATGGCAAAAACAGAGTCAATAACAAGGGGTTGTCGCGCAATGGTCCGTCGGCAGTGCGCCTACCAACGCAAAACGACCGCACCCCATGCAAGACCACCGCCGATGGCTTCTGTGACAATCAAATCACCGGTCTTGATTTGACCGCGCTGAACCCCAACAGACAGGGCTAACGGAATAGATGCGGCCGATGTATTGCCGTGATCCTGCACCGTGACCACCACTTTATCCATGCTCACACCCAGCTTTTTGGCCGTGCCTTGGATGATACGAATGTTGGCTTGATGAGGGACGATCCAATCGACGTCATCGTGCGCCATGCCCGCTTTGGTCAAGGCGGCATCGGCAGTTGATGCAAGTTTTTCAACAGCTTGGCGGAACAGGGCGTTGCCCTGCATTTTGACAAAACCGGTCTGTTGGCTGATCATTCCGCCATCGACATACAGCATATCGCGGTAGCGTCCGTCTGAATTGAGATCAATGCCAAGGATACCAACGCTTTCGTCAGTTTCTTCGCCTTCAAGGATAAGCGCACCTGCGCCATCGCCAAACAAAACGCAGGTGCCGCGGTCTGTCATGTCCAAAATTCGTGAAAATGTTTCGGCACCGATAACCAGTACGCGGTTGGCCTGACCGGACACGATAAGGCCATTGGCGTTGGCCAACGCATAAACAAAGCCCGCGCAGACGGCTTGGATATCGTAGGCAAATCCGCGCTCCATACCCAGTTTTTGCTGGATCATTGTCGCGGCGGACGGAAATGTAAGGTCGGGGGTGGACGTGGCGACGACGATTGCATCGATGTCGTTCGCGACGAGCCCTGCCATTTCAAGGGCCGCTTGCGCCGCTTTGGTGCCAAGGTCGGATGTGTATTCGTCAGAGGCCGCGAAGTGGCGTCGTTCTATGCCAGATCGCGTGCGAATCCACTCATCCGTCGTGTCTAGGGAGGCTTCGAATTCTGCGTTGGGAACAACGCGTTCGGGTAAATAATGCCCGACACCTTTAACGGTTGCGCGAATGGTCATTTGGTATTTGTGTCCTCTGTCGCGATTTCCGCCGCGACATCCTGCGAAAGGGTCGCCGCGGATGCAACGCGCGCGGCCAGTTTGTCACTAAATCCTGAACGGCCGAGCTTTTCTGCAAGCACCAATGCTGCTTTCACGCCTGTGGCATCCGCGCTGCCGTGGCTTTTGATAACCGTGCCGTTGAGCCCCAGAAACACGCCGCCATTGACGCGGCGGGGATCAATTTTCTTCTTCAACCGGCCAAGGGACGTGGCCGCCAAAAGCGCAGCAATGCGTGAAAAAGGGGTCGCTTTGAACGCGGCACGGAGCGAATCCGAGATAAAGTTCGCGGTGCCTTCGCCGGTCTTGAGCGCGACATTCCCTGTGAAGCCATCCGTCACGATGACATCAGCGCGATCTGACGGCAGATCGCCGCCTTCAACGAATCCGACATAATCGAAGTCACCGCGCGGGGCGGCTGCGCCGATCATATCGTGTGCCACTTTGAGCTCTGCGCGGCCTTTGTGTTCTTCGGTGCCGACGTTCAAAAGCCCAACACGTGGTTTGGCTAACCCCAATCCGTTTCGTGCGTAGGATGCGCCCATCAAAGCGTAGGTTAGCAAATCTTCTTCGTCCGCGCGAATATCGGCGCCAGCGTCTAACATAACGTTGAACCCTGCTGCATTTCGCGATGGCCAGAGGCAGGCAATTGCAGGGCGGTTGACCCCTTCTGCTTTGCGAAGGCGGATCATGGAAACGGCCATCAACGCACCGGTGTTACCGCACGACACGCAAACAGACGCGTCTTTATTGCGGACAGATTCGATTGCCGACCACAT
>CAYOSK010000231.1:0-2221 GCA_964406585.1 uncultured Octadecabacter sp.
CAAACCCCACCATTCGCATTGCTGATATGGACGGCATTACAAAGCTGGCAAACGAAAATGGCATTTTGCTGATGGTGGACAATACGTTTACCACGCCACGCGGCTATCGCCCCTTTGATCATGGCGCTGATATTGTCGTTCATTCCGTGACAAAATTGCTCGCCGGTCATGCTGACGCGACCCTTGGCTACGCTGTCGCCAAAGACCCCGCCGTGAATGAACAAATATATATCGCCAACACGACCTTTGGCATGACGGCCAGCCCGTTTGATTGCTGGCTTGCCGAACGCGGTCTGCAATCGTTTGATCTGCGCTATGACAAGGCCGAAGCCACGGCAACGGCGTTGTCGGAGGCGCTCAGCGACCTGCCGGGTGTGGAAAAGGTGCTGCACCCCAGCCGCACCGATCATCCCGATCATAACCGCGCCGCATCCGTTTTAGGGGATCGACCCGGCAACATGATGTCATTCGTGATCAAAGGCGGCCGCGCGGCAGCAAACGCTTTGACCCGCGCCGCGCCAGATTTGCCATTTGCACCTACCTTGGGCGATGTCGGCACGACGCTCAGCCATCCTGCATCTTCGTCCCACCGCGCGGTGCCCTCCGAAACCCGCGAAGCCCTCGGAATGACGGAAGGATTCTTTCGCGTCTCGGTCGGGCTCGAAGATCCGGAGCTTTTGATCACGGAACTGTCCCACGCTATCGCCGAAAGCCAAAAGGTCTGATCTGAAATGGCCGATACCCGCGCGCTTATTATGGCCCTGCCAAACCCGACCATTCTGGTCGGGGCCGGGGACCGGATTGGCGGCATGAACGATCCGGCCAAACGTTTGATCGGGACAGACGCGGCGGGATGGCATTATATCACGGCCCTACGCCAACCGGCGGTCTTAGACGCGGTTGAAGCAACCCTAAAGGACGGCGGACATCGCAGCGCGCGGTATCTTGGCAATGATGGCGCGCGTGACACCACATGGGATGTCAGCGTGACCGGTGTGATGTTGTCGGACGGCTTGACTGTTGTGTTGAATTTTCAAGATATGACCGCCCTTGAAGACGCCGGTGAAATGCGCCGCGATTTTGTGGCAAACGTGTCCCATGAAATGCGCACGCCGCTGACGTCCATGATGGGGTTCATCGAAACCCTACGCGGCCCAGCCCGAAACGATCCGGCGGCGCAGGAACGGTTTTTGGGGATCATGGAACAAGAAGCCGGGCGGATGCACCGGCTGGTCGAAGATTTACTGTCCCTCAGCCGTGTTGAGGATCAGGAACGAATCCGCCCGACCACCAAAGTGCCGCTTCAAACCCTGATCGGCGAAGTGATTGAGGCGCTGGAACCCCAAGCACAGGCACAAGGTATTCAGTTCGTCTGCGATCTTCCGCACGAACAGATCGAAGTTTTGGGGGATTGGGGCCAACTTTGGCAAGTGGTACGCAATCTGGTCGAAAATGCCATCAAATACGGCAAGACCGCAGGGCAGGTCACACTGCGTCTGTCACAACCCGAACATGAGGTCACGTTGCTGCAAGATGGCGTACAACTGAGCGTGAAAGATCAAGGCGACGGAATCCCAGTGCATCACATTGGGCGACTCACGGAACGGTTTTACCGCGTTGATACCCATCGCAGTCGCGAAGTCGGGGGAACAGGGCTGGGTTTGGCCATCGTTAAACACATTATCAACCGGCATCGCGGGCGATTGCGGATCGAAAGTACACAGGGTGAAGGCACTGAATTTACGGTCATTTTGCCTGTGGGTGCCGCGCCAATTGGGGAATAATTTTGCCAAAGCCGACGGTGTCACATAACTTTTACATAAATGTCACAAAAGCGTGGTGTGCGGCCCCTAGCTCGGGCCCACAAGCCTCGCGGCTCGCGCGGGGTGAAAGACGACAAATAGCAGGAGCTCCGTATGTCCGTTCTAAAACTGACCGCCTCTACACTGGCGATCGCTGCCATTTCCGCAACAACTGCCGCTGCACGTGACAACGTCCAGGTTGCAGGGTCCTCCACCGTGCTGCCATACGCATCCATCGTTGCCGAAGTGTTCGGCGATAACTTTGATTTCCCAACACCTGTTGTTGAATCCGGTGGCTCCTCTGCGGGTCTGAAGCGCTTCTGCGAAGGCGTTGGCGAAAACACAATCGACATCGCGAACTCCTCGCGCCCAATCCGCCAAAGCGACATTGACCTGTGCCTCGAAAACGGTGTCACAGA
>CAYOSK010000232.1:0-2218 GCA_964406585.1 uncultured Octadecabacter sp.
CATCAAATCAACCCTCAATAACCTTTTGATCAATCGTTCCAAATAGCGGGCTACCGTCAGCTGCGACGCATTCCATGCGTACGCTGTCTCCAAAGGCCATGAAAGTCGTCTTTGGCTCCCCCTCGTCTACCATTTCAATCGCGCGGCGTTCTGCGATGCAGGCAGAACCAACCTCCCGGTAGGTTTCGTTCGAAACCGTTCCCGTGCCGATAATCGTTCCAGCAGGCAGTTCACGAGAGTAGGCAGCGTGCGCGATCAGATCATCAAAGCCGTAGGACATTTGGTAGCCATTGGGCGACCCGAAATGATCGGCGTTATAGGTGACGTTCAACGGCAAATCGACACGCGCATCGCGCCAAGCATCTCCCAGCTCATCTGGGGTGACCGCGACAGGGGCAACGGAACAGGCCGGCTTACATTGCAACACGCCAAACATTTTCTTCATTTCTGTCGGCCCTAGTTTGCGCAGGGACCAATCGTTGATCTGCACGACCAAAGCCACGTGATCCGTGGCGGTGTCCTTCGTGCTCATGGGGACGGCTTTGGTGATGATCCCGAATTCGCCTTCGAAATCGATACCATCTTCGACGTCGGGGAACGGCACATCACCCGCCGGCGCGATGAACTGGTGTGACATGCCTTGATACATCAAGGGCTTTCCGTCTTTGGGAATGGTCAGACCGAAGACCTGATCCAGAAGTTTGCCGTGGCTTTCGAAGGCCGATCCATCGAGCCACTGCCAAGCACGCGGCAAAGGGGCAAGCGCCTTTGATTGATCAAAGGCGTCACCGCCACCGGCATTCAACGCATCATATTCGGCCTGCAAAGCGGGTGTCAGGTCATCCCAACGATCAAGAGCGGCCTGCAGGGTTTCAGCCGCCTGTGCCGGGGTGCTGCGGGTGTTGTCGCGATTGACGATATGAAGACGTCCGTCGGGGGTGCCATTGGGCATGGTTGCAAAACGCATAGAATTTCCTTTCGTTATAAGGCCGACGCCACCAGGGCATCGGCATCCGCATCGCGGCTAAAACCAAGCGCATCTGCGGTTTCAGTGATCAGTTGAGGGGAGCTGCCGAAAAGCGCGACGGTGTCGGCGTCGGGTTCGAATGTGACGTTCGACGGGCTGTCAGGAAAGCACCGTTTAAGGGCCGCCACCAACTCGCCGTAGGTCATCGACAGCGCAGGCAGGGTGAACGCGCGGTTTGTGCCAAGGTCCGGCACCAGCGCGGCATGCACAAAATTCCGGGCCACGTTTTCGACAGAGGCCAACCATGTGCGGCTGTCCGCGGCCACGGGCAAGGTGATGTCTTCGCCGCGCTTCACACAGTAAAAAAGGCGCGACATAAACGCGGATTTTAGCGCCCCGTCCGCCCCGTCACGGGCCATAACGCCCGAGGGGCGCAAAGATACCGCATCAAGCCAACCGCGGGCTGCAAAGTTGGACAAAGCCACCTCGATCATCACTTTCTGCGCGCCGTAGACCATGCTTGGTCCCAGCGGTGTCGCGTCCGTCACAGGATCGGGCAAAGGCTTGCCGTAGGCCGCTATGGTGGAGGCAAACACAAAGCGTGTCCCTTGCGCTGTTGCTTTCAAATGATCAATCAAATCGAGGGTCGCGTCCACATTCACACGACGCGCCAGCGCGTAGTCGGCCTCAGCAGCACCCCCAAGGATCGATGCGAGACAGATAACAGAATCGGCGCCTTCAACGCCGCGATCCCGCAGGCTAGAATCCGAAAAATCACCCTGAAAGGCGGTGATCTTCTCACCCTGGGCGACAGGTGTCCGATCCATCGCTCGGATCTCAGCGACCTCGGCCAAATCAGCAAGCTGCGCAACAACGCGCGCGCCGACAAAACCACCAGCCCCGATCACCGTAACCTTCATTTTAGGACGTCCGAAAAGGCCACACGATCCATTGCAACTTCATAGTGCAACGCGACCGGAGGCTCAGCGAAGTACGGCCCAACCAGCCCGCGCCATTCTTGGAACAAGGGCCCTTCGCGGAAGCCAACGGTGTGGTCTTCCAACGTCTCCCATCGGATCACCACGTGATACTTTAGCGGGTCTTCGATGCAGCGCTGTGAATGCAGGCCCAAGCACCCCTTGGCTTGCTTAAACACCGCAACCGCTTTGACGACGGCGGCGTCAAAATCGGCCGAGGTGCCGGGCTTCAATGTAACTTCTGCGACTTCAATGATCATACCTACCACCCTAA
>CAYOSK010000233.1:0-2115 GCA_964406585.1 uncultured Octadecabacter sp.
AATGTGATGCGAAACGGTAAAATTGCCATGAAGTTCGAAGATGATCACGCGGATACACGTTTGATCAACGCACGGATTTGTTCGGAAGACGATGATATCATGCTGGTCACCGACAAAGGCCGCGCGATCCGCTTTAGGTCGACTGATGTGAGGGTGTTCAACTCGCGCGCGTCTGTTGGGGTCCGTGGTATCTTGTTGAAAGACGAAGCCGAGGTCGTGTCTATGTCCGTAATTCGTCATTTTGAGGCAACGCCTGACGAACGGGCGGCCTATCTGAAAATGCGCCGCCTGATGGCCGGTGTTACGGATGAGTCCGAAGTCGAAGAGGATGAAGAAGGCAATGCGGACGCAGCGATTTCTCAGGAACGCTATGCGGAAATGTCTGCTTCTGAAAATCTGTTGCTGACAATTACGGTTGATGGCGCAGGTAAATTGTCTTCCAGCCATGACTATCCCTTGCGTGGACGTGGTGGCCAAGGTGTTATGGCAATGGACAGCAAGATGCGTGGCGGGCCGATCAATGCCTCCTTCCCTGTGGAAATGGGCGATCAGATCATGCTTGCTACATCTACGGGACAGTCCATTCGGGTGCCGATTGAAGGTATTTCCTTTAGATCGCGCAGCGCCGGTGGTGTGCGTGTGTTCAATACAGCCAAAGGGGAGCAGGTCGTGTCGGTAGCCTACATCGCAGATCAAAGCGATGAAGACGACTCAGACATATCTGAAACACCCGCTAAGGACGAAGTATAGATTCACTTATTTCGTTCAACGTGCAAAGTAAATCCAAGTAAAAAATCGAAGACTGGCTAATATTTGCCAGTCTTCTTGACCTGACGCATCGCAATTATTAGCATTGTAGGCAGTAATCGGCCCACGTTGGGCCACGTGTTTTTAGAGTATCGCCAGAGTTTGGCCCAACGCAAAGAGCGTCGATAATATGGACAATTGGGATGACCTTCGATTCGTAGTTGCTTTGGCACGCTACGGTTCTATGGCGAATGCTGCGCGGCATTTACGTACCAATACTGCCACGGTATCGCGGCGCATAAAGCGTTTGAACGAAACAACACAAACCACGTTGTTTCACAAAGGCGCGTCGGAATGGGAACTGACGGCAGATGGACGGCGGCTTTACGACATGGCCGAACGATTTGGCGAGGATTTACGAGGTTTCCAAGCCGCCTTTGACCAAGATGGAACGGCCCTGCAAACTGTGCGTGTGACTGGGTTGGAATTTCTGAATGATGTGATCCTTGCTAAGTCTCTTCAAAAATTCCGCGAAGACCATCCAAATATTGTGCTTGAGCTGAATGCCACGGATCGCAATATCAGTCTTGCCTTTGGCGAAGCTGATATTGCCTTGCGCCTGTCCCGTCCAATTGAAGGACGATTGATAGCGCGCCGTATAGCAAATATTGAGATCGCGCCCTATGGGCCGAAAGAGGTGAAGACTAAGGATTGGATCGGCTTGCCAATTGAACTTGATTGGACGCCAGAAATGAAAAACGCGCTGGCGTTTTACGGGCGGGAACCTTCTTTCCGCCTGTCTTCCTTTTCTTCCATTCTCATTGCCATGGCCGAAACAGGGCTGTCTGGCATTGCACCAGAATTTATGGCGCGCAATTACCCACAATTCGAACAGTTACAGACTCACGACGACATTCCAGTTCGCGAATTGTGGATGTTAGTTCATGAAACGCGAAAAAATGAGAGCGCTTTGCGCAATACATGCAAATGGATTGAACAGGCTTTTTCCGCGGCAATGTCGACCTAATTCAAACTTTGATTAAATTTTGTGTCTAAAAGTACCAAAATTTGGTGCTTTCTGTAAAATACCTGTTTTTCAATGATTTACATGTTCAATAACGACTTTTCTGCAAAGCCGTCTTTGCATTTTAGTTGCTTTACCATTCTGTCAGATTGGAGTTCAGTGAAGGTGGTATTAAGGCCTGCTACCCATCTAATGGCCTTTCGCAGCCCCTACGGCTCGTACCAGTCCCCACTGCGAACCCCTACCGCAGTGGGGACACCCTGATACCCGCATTTGCTCCTTTCCAAACATGGCGCACTGCCCTAAATCCCAGATATGACAAAACCTATCCATATTATCGGCGG
>CAYOSK010000234.1:0-2066 GCA_964406585.1 uncultured Octadecabacter sp.
TTTGCCCGATGCTTTGTTCGCCATCGCGCAGGCCTGTTTGATAACGCCAAGCGCGCGCACAATTGCCACCGGCTGTTTTTCCCAACCGATTGGAAAATTCATCAGGCTGCGCTGCGTTTGCGCCCCCCAATACCGATCTGTAGGAACTTCAAGTGGGCCGAAACTGTCAGTTTCTGTGCGGGTGGTGGTCATTGTGAATCCTCGCGATAGACGTTTGCATGCCATTTAGCGGCCCAGCCAAAGGGGGGCAACCGGACAAACGTTTCAGATTATTTGCGAAATTGATCAAGCGATACGACGTCGGCATCTTTTTTGGGGGCGTTTTCGGGTTCCGCCATCACCTGCATCGGGGCTTCGGGCGCATCCGCTTCGTCGTCATCATCTTCATTGGTTTCAAACCGAAGGCCAAATTCGACGGACGGATCCACAAAGGTCTTAATCGCGTCATAAGGAATATAAAGAGGTTCAGGGTTGTCCCCGAACGCCAGTGTGATCGAAAACCCGACCTCGGTGACGATCAGGTCTTCATACTGGTGTTGAATCACAATGGTCATTTCGCCGGGGTAGCGATCAGATAGCCAGTCAGCGATTTCCACGTCGGGATGCATGGTGTCAAACGTGACAAAGAAATGGTGATTGCCGGGCAGGCCGTTTGCGGCAATGTCGTCCAAGACTTCATTGATTAACCCACGCATCGCTTTGTGCATTAGGTTTCCATAATCGATGGTTTGGCTGCTGTCGGACATGTCTGCGGCTCCGGTGTGCGTTGGGGGCAGCATACGAGATTCGGGGGCGGATAAAAGACCAGACTTACGTAAGACGCGAAAGCGCGATCCCAGCGCCCGCCATCACCGCCAAGGTCAGTGGCAGCGGCCATTTACGCCAAATCAACGCTGTTGCGGCAAGCGTTGTGAGGGCCGCGGCTGCGATGTTGAAACTGGACCAAACGGGTAAGACAATGGCGAATATGCCCGATGACGTGCCCACTTGGTCAAAAATAACATGGGCCGCAAACCATACCGACAGATTGGCAATCACGCCCACAACCGCTGCAGTTATTGCGGCCAATCCTGCGCGAATGCGCGGGTAGCCATCAAGCCAATCAATCATCGGCGCACCCGCAAATATCCATATAAAACAGGGCACAAACGTGACCCAAAGCGCCATGATCCCAGATAGAATTCCGGTCCAAATTCCGCCCTTTGCGATCCCGGCTAAGATAGCAGTGAATTCCGTCACAAGGATTAAGGGTCCGGGTGTCGTTTCTGCCAGCCCCAGCGCATCAATCATCTGCGCAGTGCTAAGCCAGCCATATTCGGTTACAACCGCTTGGGTCATGTACGCCAGTACGGCGTAAGCGCCCCCGAACGTCACAACAGCAAGTTTGCTGAAAAACAGTCCCAGCGTTAGTAGGAATACAGCCCCTAAAGACCACGCAACAACAAGCGGCGCTGCCCACGCCAGCCCGCCAATGATTATGGGTGCAAGCGACGCACGCCAAGGCAGGGCGGTTGGTTTTGTTGTTTGGTCCGCGCAGGTCAACGCCCCAAACGCGGCCGCCACAAGAATGACTGCAGGAAACGGTACGTTGAATAAAAACAGGCCTAGGAATGCACACAGCGCGATAATTCGGTGATCGGTTCGCCCAAGCGCCTTTCGCAAAAGCCGCACGATGGCCATCACAACAACGACAATGACCGTTGCTTTGATGCCCAAAAACGCCGCCTGAACCAGCGGTAAGTCACCAAACACTGAATATGCGAAGGCAAGTGCCGCAATCAATATTGCGCCCGGTAAGACAAACAATCCGCCCGCGATCAGCCCACCGGGTATACCGCGCAATTTCCACCCCGCGTAAGTTGCCAATTGCATTGCTTCGGGGCCGGGTAGCATCATGCAAAACGACAGCGCCTTGAGAAAATCAGACTGGGTCAACAGCGGACGGTCTTCGACGAGTTCTTTTTGCATCAACGCGATTTGTGCGGCTGGTCCACCAAACGACAAACAACCAATCCGGCCGAAAATCTGGATCATGTTGCTGAATGTCATGATGCACCTGAAAAACT
>CAYOSK010000235.1:0-1991 GCA_964406585.1 uncultured Octadecabacter sp.
GACCCGCACACATGTTCCAAACAGCGTTAGAGTTGAATAGACAAGAGCTGCGTTCATAGGTCGTAAAGCGTCCGCCGCACGCTGGGCAAAACCGCCGCCGCCGAATGGCGACGTGATCTTCCGCGGGGCGCGAGTCTTTTACTTGTGTGTCGACGTTTCCACAAAAGGGGCAACGCATGTCCTGTCCTCGTCTTCTGCCTTTGGGGTCTTTTGCCCCATTTATCCACAGCCACTATAGGGGATGGGATAAGTTTTGGGTAGTGGGCAATTCAAACCACAATATCATGAGTCGCATTGGCCACAGTCGCACCCTAATCAGGCAATTCGATCCAACTGCGATCATGAAAATCCCAAACATATCCAAGGGCTTGTTTGGCTTTGAACAGTTCGTCATCCCATCCGAATTTCACGCTGGCGCGGTTGCACATCAGGTGTGCAATTTCTTGTTCCCCACGAGTCACGATGACGCCACCAAAGCTGCGATGCGGTATGTCTTCGTATTCTTCATCACCGAACATGCGTTCAAATCCGGCGTAAACGTCGTATTCGTATCCATCAGTTTGAAAACGAATGCCTTCAGCAATCGATCGTCCCACCCCGTTCCACGGCCTATATTCCACGGTTCCAATGGAGTCGTTAATCGCCAGTTCGGGCGCGCGCGACAATGCCCCGAACCGATAATGTACGTGGGTTTCATCAAAACAAACACGCAACACGGCTGCACGCCCATCGATCTTGCACGACATAAAGGTCTGTTCGTCGTCCAAACAAGTGCAATGGCCAATACTGGCGAAGCCGCCCAATAAGGCCGCGTATATTGCAAGTTTCATAGCGGCCCCTCGGCAATCATGGTTAACGCATCATCCCGATGACCTTGCGAAGATGGCGATCGGTTCGATGTTCGAAAAGGTAAATTCCTTGCCATGTCCCGAGCTGCATTGCCCCATCCAGAACAGGAATCTGCAAGCTGGTTGGCAGCATCGAGGCCTTAATATGCGCCGGCATATCATCTGGCCCTTCGTAGGTGTGCCGCAGATAGGACATCGAAGGATCATTTGATGGCGGCACCAACCGATGAAAATATTCGGTCAGGTCTGATTTGACCTCTGCGTCAGCATTTTCCTGAATGAGCAATGAACACGACGTGTGGCGCACGAACAATGTCAGCACCCCTGTGCCGTCCAATTGCGCCGCGACGTCTCTGGTGAATTCATAAAGGCCGGGGCCAGATGTGGTAATATGAAATTCCAGCATCGCCCTATGACCCAGTTTTCGTTTACGCCTTTGGCGCCTCGGGGTCTTCAATCACCTTGAAGCCATTTTTTTCTATTGATTTCAGCGCCTTAAGGCCAATCTTTGTAAAATCCTTACGGGCTTCTTTCCAAGCAAGCTTTCGATCCGCACCTGTTGCGTCCGGGAATTCAGAATTATAGCCCGTCAACCAAACGCCACGCCCAATTGCACGGCTGACGTCCATACGCAAAACGTGTTCCGGGCTTCTGTCTTCTTTCGCGACACCTTTTTTCGTGGCTTTTGTCGCGGTTTTCGTTGTTGCCTTTGCCATTACTCTGCTCCTGTCGATTACACTACTGATCTAAAAAGGACCGCAAGCGCCGTGATCTGCTTGGGTGCTTTAGTTTACGCAACGCCTTTGCCTCAATTTGGCGAATACGTTCGCGCGTCACGCTGAACTGCTGGCCCACCTCTTCGAGGGTGTGGTCCGTGTTCATACCAATGCCGAAACGCATCCGTAACACACGTTCTTCGCGCGGCGTGAGCGACGCAAGCACGCGGGTTGTCGTTTCTTTCAGATTTTCCTGAATTGCGCTGTCCAATGGCAACACCGCGTTCTTATCTTCAATGAAATCACCGAGTTGGCTGTCTTCTTCATCACCGATCGGCGTTTCCAATGAAATCGGTTCTTTGGCGATTTTCATCACCTTGCGCACTTTCTCAAGTGGCATTTGCAGCTTGGCTGCCAATTCTTCGGG
>CAYOSK010000236.1:0-1931 GCA_964406585.1 uncultured Octadecabacter sp.
GGCCCTATGCAGCCTTGGGTTCGTACAGCGGGGCGTGGAGGCCGAGGGATTGGGCTGTGCGGATATCAGCGATGAGGTCACGGTTTGTGGCGTCGAACAGTTGGTCGGCGCTTTCAAGCACGAAATAGACGGGTTGGTGAATGTCGATACGGTAAGGCGTGCGCAGAATGTCGATCACGTCGAATGGTTTTTTGATGGGTGCATCGCAGGTTGCGTGAAGTAGTTCGGTTGGCGACGAAGCGAGGCCAGAGCCGAGGGCTTTGACGCCTTGGTTGGTTTTGATCAGGCCAAATTCGATGGTGAACCAATAAAGGCGGATCAGCCAACTGTAATCGGAAGGGTCGGCGTTCTGGCCTGTTTTGCCGATGGTTTCTGAAAATTTGGCAAAACGCGCGTCCGTGAGCAGTGGCGTGTGTCCGAAAACTTCGTGGAAGATGTCAGGTTCTTCGATGTAGTCGAAATCCTGTCGATTGCGGATGAAGCTAGCGGCGGGGAAGGTTTTTTCGGCCAGCATTGAAAAGAAGGTCTTGAAACCGATGAGGGCAGGCACAGGCTCCACACGCCAGCCTGTCAGCTCTGTTAGCGTTTTTGAGAGGTCGGCGCATTGGGGCACGCGGTCTGCGGACAGGTCGATTTTCGTCAGGCCGTTAAGGTATTCGGGTGCGCAGTGGTCCTGAACACGGGGCATTTGTTGTGCGAAGAGATCACGCCAGACTGCGTTGTCTTCGGCCGTGTAAGCGATGCGGCCGTTTGAGTCTGGGATTTTGGCGGTGTATTTGGTGGATTTTGGCATGATCGGCTCCCTTTTCAGCACGGTAGGCGCGAAATATTGAGAATATTGATCTAAAAGTTATCAATTTGACCAAAATTATGATATTTCATGCCCGCATTTGGTTGTTAGGAGTAAAATCGTGCTGGACGAGTATGAGCGGCGGATATTGAAGGAGTTGCAGCGCAATGGGCGGGCGTCGGCACAGGAGCTTTCGGAGGCAGTGGGCCTGTCGGCTTCGCCCTGTTGGCGGCGGGTCAAAAAGTTGGAGGATGAGGGGTATATCGCGCATTATGCGGCGGTGCTTGACCAGAAGCGGCTTGGATTGGCGGCGCTGGCCTATGTTCATATTTCACTGACGGAACATTCAGAGGCGGCAATCAGCACTTTTGCAGATTTCGTTGCGCAAAGCGATCAGGTGGTAGAGTGCGCGTCAATTACGGGTGACAGTGACTTTGTTTTGAAAGTGGCGGCGAAAGACCCTGAGAGCCTTGAACAGTTTATTATGAAACGCATTCTTCGATTGGGCGTTGTACGCAATGCGACCACAAATTTCATACTGCGGCAGACCAAGCGCGGACCTGCCTTGCCTGTGGATTAAGCCAGTGCAGCAACACAGTCTTGGCATAGTTAATTCTCATTCGAAACAAACTTAGGTCTAAATGTTTGGCTAGGTCTCATCGCAAGAACGAAGTGAACGAGTTGCGAGGCGAATGTTATGGATATGAGACAAGAGATTGATGCGCAGGTAGAGTCTTTGGATGCGAATGTGGCGGGGACGCCTGCGCGACCATCGCGCCCTGGACGGCCCCAAAGCGCGCGCCCGTCTGCACGCCCTATGATGTTGAACAGCCCTATTGTGGCTCCGGATGAAGCCGCCGATCTGGCTGCGGCGGCGCCAGCCCCGAAGGCGAAACGGCCTGCGAGACCCGCGCCTGTACAGCAAATGGAGCGCCCAGAACGGCCAAAGACTTCGCGACGTGCGCGTGTGTTGGACCCTGATCAAGTTGCGGCGTCCCGTGGTGAGACACCTACGCCTCCACGCTCTGACGCACGGGATGCGGCACTGGGCGCTGATACCGAAGAAGAAATGTCAAAGATTGGCGGCGTCGTGCAGTCGTTTCAACAAATTGCGACACGTTTGAAGGCATCAAAATCTGAA
>CAYOSK010000237.1:0-1883 GCA_964406585.1 uncultured Octadecabacter sp.
GCTGTCGAGGTTCACCCGCACAGTCGGCCAATTCAAGCGGCTGGCGACCTGTTCAATATGCGTGGATTTACCTGTCCCGTGATAGCCCTGAATCATCACCCGGCGGTTGTGGTTGAAGCCCGCCAAAATCGCCAGCGTCGTATCGGGGTCGAACTTATAGGTGCTGTCCAGCTCGGGCACCCGGTCCGTGCGCTCGGCAAACCCGTGGACTTTCATGTCCGTATCAATGCCGAACACCTCGCGAGCGGAGATCTCTTCGGTTGGTTTTGCACTGATGTCGATGGACCCGTCCGCCATGGCTGTCGCCTTTATCAATTCGTTTAACCTGATCGCGCCAAAGCGCGCGCCTCGTTTCGTGCAACATATCGCGCACAGGCGCAAGGGAAAGGGGCCGCAAAAAATGCAGCTTGCAAATGGGAAAAATGATAACTGTGCGTCAGTTCATCGGTGACTGGCGACTATACTTGTTCAAAGCGTCCCGAAGCTGTGTTTTCGTGATTGGCTTTTGCAAGACGTCTTCCATACCACAAGCCCTTGGTTGATCTCTTAAAATCAGGGCCACACCGCCCGTCATACCGACAATAGGAATGCCGCTGGGCGGGTCGATTTCGCTGTCTTTGATCCAAGTACAGGCGTCATTTGCCGACAGATAAGGCAGATGAATGTCCATCAACACCATGTCAAACTCATCCGGGTTCACAACCAGGCGGGAAATACACTCTCCCGCGGATGCAACCATGGTATGGCTAACATCCAGTTGAGCCAGAAAGTCTGATAGGATCACGCGCGCTTCTGGGTCGTTATCGACGACAAGAACTTTGCCAGGCATCTTGATATCCACCCTCTATGCGAAGCCAGTTTATCCTGGAAGTAGTGCGGATCCGCGGTTTAACCGCGCGGCGACACAGAATGTATCAATACCGCACAATGCAGCGCCAAATCAATACGCCGCCTTATGTTTTTCTTGCAAATTGCGAGTTTTATCAAACCTTTGACGGGAGTAGCTGTTGATATTCGCAATCAGGGATTGTAAAGCCTCAGAATCATGCGCGAGCTCAGGGGCCCCATGTTGGTCAGGCCGGGATCTTTCGACAATACTCCGCCAACGCCTGAAGATCGGCGATGTTCACAGGTTTGCTAACGACATAGTCGATCCGAGGTGCCAACACCGTGTGTTCTGCGTTCGGAAACGCTGCGCTGCCATTGACCAGAATGACTGTCGCATTGGAGTTCTTGATTTCGAGATAGTCCGTCAAGGGCAGGGTGAAGCCATCTGAAACTTTTAGATCCAGCAAAATCAGGTGGAACTCGTGTGTCTTCAAGAGATACGCCGCCTTGGCAACGCTGCTAACTTCGAGGCACTCGTAACCGGCGTTCTGCATGGCTTCTAGGTACCTGCGGCGCGTGGTTGGGTTGCCTTCGACGATGAGACACTTCATGGCTGCAGCCCTTCTTTCGGGAACGTCTGGTTCCATTCACGCAGCAAAAATTAACCTTGGTGACTCGTAGGCTGTCAGGACGCTTTCGCAGACAAATCTCATCGCGAAGCCGTTCTCAACAAAATCCTAAGTATTTCTTGCATGATTAACAAAGTGTTAACGCGCCGCTGGATTGGCGTGCGGACATGCGGGATCAGCAGGTTTCCGCTGGTTTTGGGTAAGCTTGCACACTCCCGGCTTCGACCTTCAGAACCGCTGCCGGGTTCGCCACGGTCTTGACCCTAAAGCGTTTCGAGAAAACGTTGGATCGCAAATACCTTGCCGCGCTGCGCGCTCTCAGGACATTCGCGATACGTGTGTCTCAATCATTTCTCGAAACGCTCTAGTCTTTGAAGTTGCGGCTGTCCTTGACCTGGTCCCAGGCCCAGACAACTTCCTGCAACT
>CAYOSK010000238.1:0-1875 GCA_964406585.1 uncultured Octadecabacter sp.
GTCCACAATGGATGATGGCTAAGACCGTACCGTCGCAAGGCGTATTGTTCTAGGCTAGAACGGCGAAAACGGGTGGCGTTGGACGGCGATACCCGCCTGATGCAAAGCGGTTTCCAGCCCGTCTGCAGGTGGTGCGATGTCAGGCGGTAATCGTGTGGTGGCGCCGCCGATATGCACCAAGATCACTTTGAACGATCCATCAAACCGCCGGTTCAGCCGTACATGATCGACGTCCGAGCGATCCCCAATGCTGAAGGCTGCTGCCCAAACGATCCGACCGGGCCAGATTTCCAAGGTGGCGCGGGCATCACGGATCATGTCCCAAACGGCGGGTAATGTCGTCGCGGCCAACAAAAGGGCGATCCACAACGCCATGTCCAACAAGCCCCAAAGCGCAATCAGCCCGAGCCAGATCGAAGCCAGTGTCAGCACGGTCGCCAATCTGCGCGCACGACGTTCGAAACTGTAAATCATCGCACCCGCATGGCGCGGGTGATGTCATCAAGTGCTTCGCGCTGTTTGTCGCTCAGCGGTCCGATCATGGCGCCCTTCAACACATCCATCAAAGGTTCGATCTGCTCCGCTCCGCCTAATTTATAAAGCTTCCGCGACAGCCGCGCGATGGCAGGGTCTGCGCCACCGCATTCTGACATGAACCAGCGGCCCAGAATTTCCATTTCTTCAGCCTCTTTCGCATCAAGGCGCAATTTTGACCGCAATTGAACGGTCAATTTTTTGCGCTGCTCTGCGGTGGGTAGATCGTCGAGTTCAATAAAGGCGGTCGCGATCGACGCAATTGCCAAACGCGGGTCTTCGATGCTTTCGACGGGATGAACGTTCATCTTGCGGCTAAACCCGAACCGACGCGCGGCAAGCCGCACATCATTGGCCATGTCTGCTATTTCGCCCACTGCGTCGCGTGCATTGCGGGCGCGCTGCGCCCAGAAAAAGGCGGCGGCGAGAATACCGATAATGGCAAGGATAATGGGCACTTGTAGCGTCCTCAGACAAGTTCTGTTGATACTAAAGACTAGCCTAATCCTAAGTCGTGGTGCTACCCAGAATACGGCCAACCATTTCAGTGGTATCGCGTGACAGATCAGGCGCATCGGCGATTTTCTGAAGGGCCGCGCGCATCTTGGCCTGACGATCCAAATCATAGCGTCGCCATGTTTCAAATGCAGTGGTCATACGGGCCGTGGTTTGTGGGTTGATACGATCCAATTTGATCAACCAATCTGCTAGCAGATCATATGATCCACCCGAGGCGTCATGAAATCCCGCAGCGTGACCCGCAAGGGCGCCGAACACCGCGCGAAACCGATTGGGATTGGTCATGTCGAAATCAGGTTCGAGGGTTAGACGCTGCGCCGTCGCAGCGGCATCTTGGGGCTGGGCCGTTGCCACACACAACCCGAACCACTTGTCCGTGACCAGTCGATCATCGCGCCATTGATCGCGAAACTCTTGGCTTTGGGTTTGGCCTTTATCAATGCTCAACAGGGCGGATAGACCGGCCAACTGCATCGTCATATTGTCCGCTTGCGCAAAGGTCTTCGCGGCGGCCGCGCCGCCATCCAGCCGTGTCAGGAGCCCGAGTGCGACGCGGCCCAAACTGCGTTTCCCTGCGGCTTTGGCATCCGGCGAATAGGGCCCGTCCACAACGCAATCGGCCATGATGCGCGGTAAAATGTCTTGAAGATGCTGGGCCATCGCGATTTTCAAGGTTTCAGTCGCCGTGTGAATCGCTGTTGGGTCTGGCGTGATGCCATCATCACAAAGCGCCTGTGCCATGTCATCTTCGGAGGGGAGTGATAAAGCGAGCGCGCGAAATGCCGGGTCGAGCCGATCATCGCGCAAAACCGCGGCGCAACC
>CAYOSK010000239.1:0-1849 GCA_964406585.1 uncultured Octadecabacter sp.
ATCCGGCCGAAAATCTGGATCATGTTGCTGAATGTCATGATGCACCTGAAAAACTGGTGTGGGTTTCGTCAGCCGCATCGCGGGCCCATCTGTAAAGCGCGTCATACAGGGGAAAAGCTGCATCCAATTGGGCATGATCATTCCGATACATACGCGACAATCCCAACGAAATCGCCAACAATCCGGCGGCCTGTGGTGACGTTGTCGTTCCTGTATCCGCAGCGCGGACAATTGTTGCCATGTTGTCCAATGCGGGCGTGTGTAAATCAAAGGTATCCAACATTGCATCAAACGTGCAATTTGCACCTTGGTGCGTGAACGGGGCGCCTTGGACGTCGAACGCGGTTGCGTCAAAACGTTCAGCGACGCTAAGCACCTGATCCGGGCTGACAAAGACAAATTCGGCCTGCGGATCAACAAATCTGCGGATCAGCCATGGGCAGGCAACCCTGTCGATTTTGGGGCGATGGCGTGTGACCCAAAGGTTGGTCAAAGGAAGCGTTGAAAATTTTGTGCGCGGCGCGTCACGCGTCTCGCGCCAACCGACCATGCCACCTTGAAGAAATTCAGCTGCGATGCCGCGACCCCGCAGGCGGGACGCCAAACCTTGGCTAAGCTTCAGGCCTTTTTGGCACACGACCACGCACGAAAGCGCCCCAATCCGCGCGACCAAACCGTCCATGTCTGAATGCGGATGGCGAATAGATCCGGGGATCAAATATGGATCTTGTGCAAAATCTTCGTCTAAACAGATGTCCACAATGACGGGTTGGTCCGGCAGGCCGATCAGGCGCATGAGTTGTTTTGGGGTTATTTCATTTGGGGCAGGCACGATGCATGTCTCCTGTTTGGATGAACATGCGAACGTCTGGCCAAAGCCTCACGGGGTGTTCGCGCAGCCCCTTACATCCATCGTGGCGCGCTGCGCCTCTTTCGTCAAGTCGTGACACGAAGGGCATCTAGCCCATGGAAATGATAGGTATCGCCGTAGCGCGGCGGTGCTGAAATTCGCAACGTTGGACACCGTTCGAATAGAACCTGTAACGCCACGCGCAGTTCCAGACGTGCAAGCGGCGCGCCAACGCAAAAATGGATACCGCCGCCAAAGGCAACATTTACCGGACCGCTGCGTGATGGGTCAAAACGGTGCGGGTTTGGGTAAGGGATCGGATCGCGGTTCGCCGCGCCCAAAAGGCATTTAACGACATCCCCACGTTTGAACGCGTGTCCAAACAAGGTGCAGTCTTCGATGACGTAGCGATCAAACATATGCAGTGGCGGGTCAAATCGCAGCGCTTCTTCGACCAATTGGGCATCAGAATAGCGAATGTCGCGATCCAACAACGTCTTTATACTGTTCCCGAGCGTATGAACCGTGGCTTCATGCCCCGCGTTCAACAGCAGGATGCACGTTGAAATCATTTCATCCGTGCTTAGCTTTTCGCCACCTTCTTCGGCCACGATCAATTCGGATAACAAATCATCCGCAGGCGCGTCGCGTTTTTCATCTACATATGTCCGCATAAACGTCACGAAGGCGTTTGTGGCGGCGACAGCGCGATCTTCGGTGGCGCGATCACGGCCACTGACATACATCGCAACCATTGCGTTGGACCATGCGAGCAGGTCGTCGATTCGGGTTTCGGGAACCCCCAACAGTCGCGCGATAATTATCACCGGAACCTTGCGGGCATAGGCATCCAGCAGATCAAAATCATGTAACGGAAATTCGTCAATCAATTGATGGCATAGGGACGTAATTTCGGGTTCAAGCGCGGCGATCCTGCGCGATGTGAAGGCCCGCAAGACCAATCCACGCAACCGAGTATGTCGCGGCGGGTTGAGTTCC
>CAYOSK010000240.1:0-1811 GCA_964406585.1 uncultured Octadecabacter sp.
TGAGATAATCTTCAAAATAGTCTTTATCGCCTAACTCGTATGGCTTTTGTATAGACCTACCCGTAGGTGTATAATAGCGTGCAATGGTAAGCCTTACTGCGCTACCATCACCTAGATCCATCTCTCGTTGCACAAGACCTTTTCCAAAAGATCTACGCCCGACTATAGTCCCCTTATCATTATCTTGAAGAGCACCAGCAACAATCTCACTTGCACTTGCAGAGTTCTCATTAATTAGCACATAGACATCACCTTCTTCAAAAAGACCACCACTATCTGTATAACTATTAGAAATCTTACCAGATTTATTTTTTGTAAATAAAATGAGTTTATCCTCTTCTAAAAATTCATCTACCACGCCCTCTGCGCTTGATATATAACCTCCCGGATTATCTCTCAAATCTAGAGCAATACTTGTTGCTCCTTGTTTTTTTAAATCTATTAATGCCTCTTCAAACTCTTGATGTGTAGACTCTGCAAAGCGATTGATTTTTACATAACCTAATTCGTCAGTAAGCATATAGCTTCCTATCACGCTGGAGATAGGTACGCGATCTCTTTTAAAATTAAAAGTGAGTAAATCTTCTTCTCCTGGTCTTTTAATTTTTATTTCTATAGGTGTTTTTACCTTACCTTTTAAAATGCGTGAGAGAGAATCATCTGTGATACTATTTTGTAATAAATCTATACCATCTGCATAGACTATACGGTCACCTCCTTTTATCCCAGCTCGTGCACTAGGACCGCCTTTTATGGCTTGTATTACCGCAATAGAATCATTATAAGGATAAAAACTTACCCCTATGCCCACAAAGTCACCTTTCATATTTTCCTCTACAGCTTGGTACTCGTCTGGCGGTATGTAACTAGAGTGAGGATCTAGATTATCTAGTATACCATTAACAGTAACATCTACTATACTGTCTGTATTTATAGCATCTACATACTCATAGTCTATGTAATCTATAAGCTTGTTAAGTTTTTCTTTTTTTGAATTTGAAGCCGCAAAGAGTGCCGTGTCATTATAACCAAAATCTAGCAAGCTACCCAAAAGGATGCCTAGAGCAATGCCTAGTCCAAATAAAATGGGAATGTACTTGCGTTGTATTTTCATTATGAGTCTATATCTTGAAGGTGCACTATCTCAACGCCCGCTTTTTCTAAAAATTTTACTCCTGTGAGATCTTTATAAGCATTATGGTATACTACTCGTTTTATACCTGCTTGATGCACTAGCTTACTACAATCTTTACAAGGGCTTAAAGTTATATATAAGGTTGCACCGTGACAAGACTGTGTTGAGCTTGCTACTTTTAAAATAGCATTTGCCTCTGCGTGTAGCACATACCACTTTGTATTATTCTCTTCGTCTTCACAAACATTTTCAAAACCTGTAGGAGTACCGTTATAGCCATCAGAAATGATCATTTTATCTTTTACAATAATCGCCCCCACTTGCTTACGATTGCAATAAGATAATTTCCCCCACTCGCGGGCCATCCTGAGGTAAGCTATATCGTATTTATGTTGTTTTGAAGCCATTAAAATTTTGTGGTTGTGATTACGCTTTCGCGAAAGCGTACTAGAAACAATTTACTTTTCTAAAATACAGTTTATTTTAGAAATTAATGTTAGACAATGCATTCTGAAATACGGGTATAGCGACACCTATTACTATGGAGGATATAACCATTACCCAATCGCGAAGTGAAAACCTAAAAATAGACTGCCCCACAAAGCTTACAATTAATACAACAAGAACAATGATAATCTGAGCGCTCTCTATACCTAATGTGTACTCTAGTAATGGT
>CAYOSK010000241.1:0-1810 GCA_964406585.1 uncultured Octadecabacter sp.
GCCGTTGTCGGCGTACATGTGGGACAGTTCCACATCGGCGTAATCTGCTGCGTGCACAGCGGTTACAACTTCGCGCCACAGAATGCCGCTTTCCATGACGTTGGCTTTTTCCATGGAACAGACTTTGTTGTTCCGCTTGCGTGCGAGTTCAAACGCAGAGCGTGCAACGCGGTCGATTTCTGCTTCGGTGTAACGCTGGGTGTTGATGCCGACGCGCTGGCCGTCTTCTTCAAAGATGCCGCGTGGTTCGCCAAAATAAGAGCCTGATGTCAATTCGCGCACGATCATGATGTCGAGGCCAGAGATCAATTCTGGTTTCAATGACGAGAAATCAGACAAAGCATCGAAACACTGAGCAGGGCGCAGGTTTGCGAAGAGGTCCATTTCTTTGCGCAGACGCAGTAACCCGCGTTCTGGTTTAACGCTGAAATCCAGTTCGTCGTATTTTGGGCCGCCAACGGCACCCAACAGAACAGCGTCTACCTCTTGGGCTTTGGCCATTGTCGCATCGGTCAGCGGTGTGCCGTGCGCGTCATAGGCGGCGCCGCCGACGAGATCTTCGGACACGTCAAATTTCATGTCGCGCTTATCGCCGAACCATTCGATGACGCGCTGTACTTCGGTCATGACTTCTTGGCCGATGCCGTCGCCTGGTAAGATCAACATAGATGGGGTGTTCATAGTCCCGTGTCCTTTTCAAAAATATCCCAAGTGTCCTAGGGCGCGAGCGGATAAGGGTCAAGCGATCTGCGTTTCAATGTTCCCTAAATACCTAAATCACAGCCTTGCGGGCAGGTGATCAGCCAGAAAATCAAAAACCCGCCGTACGCGGGCCGAGGTGCGCAGTTCAGAATGGGCGGCCAACCAGACGGGGAGAGACGGTAAGGGGAATTCGGGCAGGACTTCGACAAAGTCGTATTTCTGGGCTTGGCGACGCTGGGTTGCGCCGATGCCTATGCCTGCGCGAATGGCTTCTAGGTATGACACTTGGTTGTCGATGCGAAAGGCGAAGTCTTCCCGTTTCGCTTGGACCCCAAACGCGGCCATACCGCGAAGGATCAGATCGGATTTATCGTAGCCAAGGATTTTGTGATTGAAGAGTTCTTCGGATGTGGTTGGTGTGCCAGCGCGATCGAGATAGCTGCGTGCCGCAAACAGGCCGATTTCGATATGACCTAATTTGCGGGCGATCAGATCTTGTTGGTCCGGCTGCACCATGCGCACGGCGATGTCGGCTTCGCGCAAGGACAGGTTTTCGCTGCTGTTGGTTGCGACCAGTTCAATTTGCAATTCTGGTTCTTGCGCCAGCAAGTCCGCAAAGATCGACGGCAGGATATAGGTGGCGACGATTTCAGATGCGGTGACACGAACGGTGCCGCGCAAGTCTTCTGCGCGGCCTTCGGTGATAAGGCTGATATTGGCGGCGGCCTGTTGCATGACGCGGGCGTGATCCATCAGCGCCGTGCCCGTTTGGGTTAGGGTGTAGCCCGTTTTGGCCCGTTGAAACAGGGTCGCGCCCAGTTGGGATTGCAGTTGCTCAATATGCCGCCCGATGGTCGGTTGGCTACGGCCACTTGCGCGGGCAGCGGCCGAATAACTGCCTGTTTCGGCGACGGCGAGAAAGCTTTGAAGAAGGGTCCAGTCGAAGGTTTGCATCCTATGTCTATACATTATTGAATAGTGATAATGCAATATGTGGGAATTTATATACGTATTTGGATTGGGTAGTTTGTAGTCAGTCATTTTAGAAAGGATAAGACATGACACAGACAGCATTGGTATTGGGCGCGACGGGGCGCTTTGGGCGGAA
>CAYOSK010000242.1:0-1775 GCA_964406585.1 uncultured Octadecabacter sp.
AATCCAATTCATCCCAACCTTCAAGGCTTAGGACGTTCATGGATTTTTCCTTTACGTCCCACGTGATGATCGCGACGCCATCAGCGTCTGTTTTCATAGTAAAATCAGTCATAGATTGCTCCATTCGGGCTGGAAGTCTGTGCGCCAGCGAGCGCCATATTTTGTTCGGGGGAGTCAGAAATCGCATATTGAGACGAAGCCACGCGCCATGCGCCCTCGTTCAATTTGACAACCGACATGCAAGGGTAGGGTGTTTGCACCAATGTCAGGCCAGACAGAATACGGGTCTGGTGTGAAAACCGAAGGGTTGTTTCATCCAGAAAACTGGCTTCAATGACGTGGCGCACCACGTCCGTGACCCCGCGGGACGCGAAATACGCCCGCATTTGGTCAAAACAAACCCGCAAGTCGTCTAAGGTTTCCACAACGAAAGCTGTGTCAAAGGTGTCGATTGGGTGTGGCAAAGAAAAGCAAGACGCGAAGCGTTCGAAATCGCCAGACAGCAGGCAATCGCCCGTGACATCCAAAAGATGTTGCGCAATGTCCGTCGCATTTGGTGCGCTTCGCGGCATTGTTTAAACCCGTTCGATGATTGTGGCGGCACCCATACCGGACGCGATGCACAATGTTGCCAGTCCGACCTCTTTGTCAGCGCGTTCCAGCTCGTCCAGCAGTGTGCCAATGATGATCGCGCCCGTGGCCCCCAATGGGTGCCCCATCGCAATGGATCCGCCGTTCACGTTGACCACAGAGTGATCGACATCAAAGGCCTGCATGAATCGCAATACAACAGATGAAAAGGCCTCGTTGACCTCAAAAAGATCAATGTCCGAGATGGCCATGCCGCTGTCAGCAAGGATTTTATGCGTCACGGGAACCGGACCTGTCAGCATGATCGTCGGGTCCGTGCCGATCTTGGCCGTTTGGCGAACACGCGCGCGGGGTTTCAGCCCGAACTTTTCGCCAAATTCCTTCGACCCGATCAAAACACCGGCAGCCCCATCTACGATACCGGACGAATTGCCGGCCGTATGAATGTGATTGATCTGTTCGAGGTGGGGATATTTCATCAACGCGATCTTATCAAAGCCGGGCATAGATTTACCCATGTCTTCGAAGGCCGCCTTCAGGCCACCAAGGCTTTGCATATCGGTTTGCGGGCGCATGTATTCGTCATGGGCCAGAATTTCCAAACCGTTCTGATCCTTGACTGGAACGATCGATCTGGCAAAGCGGTCGTCTTTCCACGCGGCTTCTGCGCGGTTCTGGGACGCCACTGCCAGCGCGTCGGCGTCGTCACGGCTAAACCCATATTCTGTCGCGATGATGTCGGCTGAAATGCCTTGGGGCACGAAATAGCTGTCCATCGCGATGCTTGGGTCAACGGCAATCGCAGCGCCGTCGCTGCCCATTGGCACGCGGCCCATCATTTCCACGCCACCCGCGATATAGGCATCACCGGCGCCACCGCGGACTTGGTTGGCGGCCAGATTAACTGCTTCCATGCCAGATGCACAGAAACGGTTGATCGCAAGTCCCGGAATGGATTGATCCAATTCAGACGCAAGAACCGCAGTTCGGGCCAAACACCCGCCTTGTTCTTTCACTTGGGTGACGTTGCCCCAAATGACATCTTCAACAGCGTGTCCTTCAAGGTTGTTGCGGTCTTTTAACGCGTTCAACACCCCTGCGGACAGGCGCGCAGAAGTCACTTCGTGCAACGCGCCGTCCTTGCGGCCTTTGCCACGCGGTGTTCGGATTGCGTCATAGATATA
>CAYOSK010000243.1:0-1722 GCA_964406585.1 uncultured Octadecabacter sp.
TCCTGTCAGGCTCCCATGTGCCACTGGTCGAAGACGTCCTAAAACGCATGCAAGCAGAAGGTCTCGGCGATATCCCCCTGATCATCGGCGGCATCATCCCAGATGAAGACGCAGACCACCTCCGCGCCATCGGCGTCGCCAAGGTCTACACTCCAAAAGACTTTGAATTGAACACCATCATGATGGACATCGTTGCGCTATTGGATCCACAGGCAGTGGCGGCAGAATAACCTTGCCAAGACGCTGAAACCTCGTTCTTTTGCGGGCACAAGGTCGCGCGAAAGGACATTCCATGAAAACCCGTCAACTTGGTCAAAATGGCCCAAACGTAGGCGCAATCGGCTTTGGCTGCATGTCGTTCGCAGGCTTTTTCGGCCCCACAGACGAAGCCACCAGTCACGCCTGCCTTGATGCGGCATGGGACAGTGGCATCACCTTTCTCGATACGGCAGAAATCTACGGCATGGGCCTGTCAGAAACCATTCTTGGCAGCTATTTTAAATCCCGCCCCCACAAATTCACAGTGGCCACCAAGGCAGGGATTCGCCCAAACCACGACCCAATGATCGACAACAGCCCAAACTATCTGCGCAACGCACTCGAAGGCTCGCTAAAGCGGCTCGGAAGGGAACAAATCGATCTTTATTACATCCACCGCCGCGAACAATCCCGCCCGATCGAAGACCTCATCGACACATTGAAAACCTTTATCGACGAAGGAAAAATCGGCGGGTATGGCCTGTCCGAGGTGTCACCCACCACCCTGCGCCGCGCCCATGCGATCCACCCCTGCATGGCCGTGCAATCGGAATACTCCTTGTGGACGCGATCCCCTGAATTGGGCCTGATCTCAGAATGCCAACGTCTTGGCGTTGCCTTTGTGCCATTTTCGCCCATTGCGCGCGGCATGCTAACCGATGTGCCTGTCAAACTCGAAAACATCCCTGAAGGCGAATTTCGCCACCAAAACCCGCGCTTTATGGAACCGAATTATTCCGACAACATCCGCCAGATCGCCAAATTCCAAGCCTTCGCACAAAAACGAGGCTGGACCACCAGCGCCACCGCTTTGGCTTGGGTTTTGGCACAAGGGGACCACTTGATCCCAATTCCCGCCACGCGCACGGCAAAGAACCTGTCAGATTGGGCAGATGCCGATCAAATCACCCTAACACCCGAAGACCTTGCCGAAATCGAAACCATCTTACCCATCGGCTGGGCTTACGGCGACCGCTACTCCACACCCCAATGGATCGCCCCCGAAAAATACAGCTAAGCCTTTGTCTCTTTTGAACCTAAATATTTCCCGCGCAACGGCCTAAAGCCCATGCGTGCGTGAATACCCATTTGCTTTTGACGGCTCCCAACCTTCAAGTGCTCCATCCGCAGGTTTATAAACCTCAACCTTCAAGGGATAACACGCCGCTGCGTCGCTTGAATGCCCCGTGGAACAATCCCCACCAGGACAGGCCGACAGCCCACCAACCAAATCCATCTCCGCAAAAAACTCGATAAAGTCACCAGGCCGCACTGGGCTGGCTTTCATGAAATACTGCTTCGTGTCGGGCATAAACCCCGTCGCCATGAACACATTACACACGTCATGCACCAACATCTCGGCCTCTTGCACAGGCGTCTTGGTCCACTCCGCAATCGCACGGCTTAGATTTGAATGGCAGCAATAATGGTAATCCACACCGTTCAAAATATCGTTGGTATAAG
>CAYOSK010000244.1:0-100 GCA_964406585.1 uncultured Octadecabacter sp.
GGTCTTACCATGGATGTCTGCACCCCCGATGAATTGAAAGATCATAACCCGTTCATGGAAACTCATGATCTTGAAGGTGGCCTTTGGGATCCATTGGATG
>CAYOSK010000244.1:110-1599 GCA_964406585.1 uncultured Octadecabacter sp.
AGGAATTTGAAAAGATCGCAGGGCAAGCACGCGCGCAAGGTCTTACCATGGATGTCTGCACCCCCGATGAATTGAAAGATCATAACCCTTTCATGGAAACTCATGATCTTGAAGGTGGCCTTTGGGATCCATTGGATGGCGATATCGATCCGGCGCAGTTGACGCAGGCGATGGCCAAAGGCGCGCGCGATGCGGGCGGGCGGATTGAGCGGTTCAGCCCTGTCACGGGCATAGACCGCGATGGCGACGAATGGATCGTCAAAACCGAGAAAGGCGAAATTCGCTGTGAATTCGTCGTCAACGCTGCCGGCTACTATGCGCAACGTGTTGGTGAAATGTTCAAACCGTTTGGTGGGCGCACCGTCCCGATGGTTGTTATGTCTCACCAGTATTTCCTGACAGGTCAATTACCTGAACTTGAGGCTTTTACCAAAGAGCGCGGCCAGAAAATGCCAATGATCCGCGACCCCGACATCAGTTATTATCTACGTCAGGACAAACATGGGCTGAACCTTGGACCGTATGAAAGAAACTGCAAGGCCCATTGGGTTACCCCCGAAGATCCGATGCCTGAAGATTTTAGTTTCCAGCTTTACCCTGATGATCTGGAACGTCTGGAGTTTTACATCGAGGACGCGATGGAGCGTTTGCCCTTGTTGGGTGAAGGCGGTGTTGAGCGTAATATCAACGGCCCAATACCATATGCGCCTGACGGGTTGCCGATGATCGGCCCGATGCCCGGCGTTAAGAATGCGTTCGAAGCGCACAGCTTTACTTTTGGGATTGCCCAAGGTGGCGGTGCTGGCAAGGTCCTAGCGGAATGGATCATGCACGGCGAAACCGAGCTTGATATGTGGTCGGTCGATCCGCGTCGTTACACTGATTACGCCGATCACGATTATTGTCTGTCCAAGGCGCTGGAAACATACGGCCACGAATACGCCATGCACTTCCCACATCACGAATGGCCTGCTGGACGTGACAAGAAACATTCGACCTTGCACAGCCGTCTGGCCGATGCTGGCGCGCAGTTTGGCGTCTATAACGGCTGGGAACGTGCCAATTGGTTTGCAAAGGACGGTGAAGACACGTCTGAGGAAACAACACAGACATGGGGTCGATCCGGCCCTTGGGAAACCGCAACCAAACGCGAGGTCGAGGCCGTTTTAACGGGCTGTGGCATGCTGCCGATCACAGGGTTCAGCCGCTACAAAATCGAAGGTCCGGGGGCTAAAGATTTCGTAGATGGTTTAACGGCGTCCCGCCTACCCAATCCGGGCCGGGTTTCGCTTGCATATTTCCCGGACAGTCGCGGGCGCATTTTGACAGAAACCTCAATCATGGTGCATTCAGACGACGAGGTAGGTTTGATCACCGCGGCCTCAGCGCAATGGCACGATTTTGAAATCTTCGCGCGTCAATTGCCTGACGGAATCGAAATTTCAGACAACACCAAAGACGCAGAATGTTTGCTTGTGACCGGTCCCAA
>CAYOSK010000245.1:0-1565 GCA_964406585.1 uncultured Octadecabacter sp.
CAATGTGATCGTTGCAGGACGTTCATTGGATCGAACCGCCATACCATCAGCCACAGTCCCGGGGGTCAAAACGCAGGACGCAAGACATTGGGCACCCGTGACTGCCATCGTTGGATGGGTCTTCCATGGCATAAAATACCGCGTGGAAATGGTTCCACCGTCTTGGGCAGGGGCCAACAGCCCAAATTTCGGAGTGACCGAATTGGCGACATCCGCAATACCCATCGCCTCACCCGCTTGAATCCGAACCGCTTCCATCGCGGCGAAAAAATCAGCGTTGTCATTCAACGCCTCGGCGCTTTCGTAGCCTGTTAGACCAAAGGCGTCAGCGCGGGCGATGACCATGGGCATGGCGACATCCATACAGGTGACGTCGATCCCATCAAAACGATCAATCAAATTGCCAGTCGGCAAAAACGCCCCGGTCGCGCCGCCAATGGTATCCATGAATTGCAAAGCCACAGGCGCAGATGTGCCCGGCACACCATCAATCGCAGCCGTCCCGTCATAGACGACCCCCTCGGGCGAGGTTTGCACAGATGCCACGACCCGCGCACCCGTGTTGACCGCGCGAATATTGATTGTGGTCTCGCGGGACGCGGCGGCGATCAATCCCATCTCAATCGCCGCCGGCCCCACCCCGGACAGGATGTTTCCGCAAGTGGGTTTAAAATCCACTGTCCGGTCTTCGACGCTCACTTGAGCGAAGAAATAGTCAATATCGGCCCAGTCATCATCCGAGCGTGACAGCATCGCGACCTTTGTGGTCACCGCGTTGCCGCCGCCAATCCCATCAATGTTCAACGGATGGCCCGATCCGATCATCGCGACCAGCACCTGAGCCAATGTTTCCAGATCAGCCGGTAAATCGGCACGGTTCAGGTAGGGTCCACGTGACGTGCCCCCACGCATAAACAAGAAAGGAATAGCGGTTTGGGTCATGTCAGCGGCCATGGTAGATCAACATAGTCTTGCAACAAACCTGGGGGGAAATCGCGGTTTAGCGTCCAAGCCATTGCGCAGATGAACGCGATTCCAAAGGCAGCATAGATCACCGCGTAGCCCCAGCTTTTGCCTGCCCGAATACGGATAAACAGCAACAAGAACCCGGCCAGCGCAAGAATGAACCCAACAAGCGCAGAGGCCAAAAGGAGGCTTGCGAACCATGCCAATGTGCCCCACAGCCCATGGGTATTCACTGCAGTGTCCTGCACGTCGCGGTCCGCAAAAATCGCAGACGTTTCGCGCGCCCGCATCATCTGAACAATCAACAACGCGCAGCCAATTAATGCGACAGTGGCTACAAAAACAGGAAAGACACGGTCCATACGCGCATAATCGGGTATGATGCTTGCGTTCCAATAGGTCAGTGCGATGTAGGTCGTGACAGCCAATAGAAAGACCAAGGGTGCGCGTTTCGTGCCATTGGTCACGTCCCCTTCGGCCTGGATGTTCTTGGCTTGGCGTAATCCGACGACCACGGACAACAAAGTAATGATGATCAAAACAATTACGATCGGGCTGAACACATATTCAATCCCGTCTTCAAACCCACGACGAAACCG
>CAYOSK010000246.1:0-1538 GCA_964406585.1 uncultured Octadecabacter sp.
TCGGCACCCGCGGGGGCCACGCCGATGATAATGCTTTCGCCCCATCCTTTGTGGGCTGCTTCTAATGCAGTCCGCATCACGCCAACATTGCCCGTGGCGTCAAACGTGTAATCCGCGCCGCCGCCTGTCAATTCGACCAAATGGGCAACAAGATCACCGTCCACCTTTGACGGGTTCACGAAATCGGTCATGCCGAATTTTTCACCCATTTCGACTTTGCTGTCGTTGAGATCAACGCCAACGATCTGATCGGCCCCTGCAAGGCGCAGGCCTTGGATTACGTTCAAGCCAATGCCGCCCAAACCGAACACAATTGCTGTCGATCCGATTTCGACCTTGGCAGTGTTGATCACTGCGCCAATGCCCGTTGTAACACCGCACCCGATGTAGCAGATCTTATCAAATGGGGCGTCCTTGCGCACCTTGGCGAGCGCGATTTCAGGCACAACAGTGTGGTTGGCGAAGGTGGAACAGCCCATGTAGTGGTGGATCGGCGTTCCGTCCAACATGGAAAACCGTGTGGAGCCATCAGGCAGCAGCCCTGCCCCTTGGGTCGCGCGGATTTTCTGGCACAGGTTCGTTTTGGGGTTAAGGCAATATTCGCATTCACGACATTCCGGCGTATAAAGCGGGATCACATGATCGCCCACTTCAAGCGACGTGACACCTTCTCCGACTTCGATAACGACGCCCGCGCCCTCATGGCCAAGAATTGCTGGGAAAATACCCTCTGGGTCATCGCCCGAACGGGTGAATTCATCGGTATGGCACAGACCAGTGGCCTTGATTTCAACCAGGACCTCTCCGGCGCGGGGGCCATCGAGGTTTACCTCCATAATTTCGAGTGGTTGTCCGGCGGCGACGGCAACGGCTGCTTTGGTGCGCATAAGGCTCTCCCTAGAATTGTCTTGCTTTGTAGACCATTTGCGTGATCAACTTTTTCTATTGAGCGACTGCATATCCATCGCCCATCTCATATGATGGATAGCAGGCTGAGGAGGGCCCAACAATAAAAACAGACCCCAAACAGGGCATTTTTCATTTTCTGGGAGGAAACACATGAATTTAAGACCCGATCCAACGTTCCATGCGTCACCGAAATTGGCGATGGAAGCCCCTGTAGAAAACTATGCGTTTACAGTGATGTTGTCGCCGGACGGATCACAAAGCGATGGAATCGCTGTTGTAGACCTGAAACCCGGTTCAAAGACATATGGGCAGATCGTCCATCAGGTGATCGTGCCAAACAAGGGTGACGAATTTCACCACTTTGGCTGGAACGCCTGTTCGTCATCTTTGTCCCCACTTACTGGACATGCCTTTTTGGAACGTCGCTATTTGATCGTGCCCGGCATCCGGTCATCGCGGATTTATGTGATTGACGTCAAAGAGCCGCTGAAGGCCAAAATTCACAAAACGATCGAACCCGAAGAATTATTCGCCAAGACCGGCTATTCGCGCCCGCACACAATCCACTGCGGTCCCGAAGGCATCTACGTGTCCTGTCTTGGTGGCGGCGGCGAAGATGGCACCGATGG
>CAYOSK010000247.1:0-1520 GCA_964406585.1 uncultured Octadecabacter sp.
CCACTCTGTCGCCATGTCCAGCAGGTTAACAAAGAAGTCATTGCTAAGCTGGCCCGGACGAGATGTGAGAACACCGTGATCCGATCCATCGAAGTTTGCGCCCATTGCGCGCATACCGCCGACAAGCACCGTCATCTCTGGTGCCGTTAGTGTAAGCAGCTGTGCTTTATCCAAAAGCAGCTCTTCCGCTGATACCGTGTAACGCGCACGCGCGTAGTTGCGGAAACCATCGGCCTGAGGCTCAAGAACGGCAATACTTTCTTCATCGGTCTGCCCAGCGCTTGCATCCATGCGCCCTGCTGTGAAGGGAACGCTTACTGCGCTGCCTGCATCGCTGGCCGCTTTTTCAACGCCAACACTACCCGCAAGAACGATAAGGTCCGCCATGGAGATCTTGGTATCGCCTTTTGCGTTGAACGCAGCTTGAATGCCTTCAAGCGCAGTCAGCACTTTGGCAAGCATAGGTGGGTTGTTGGCCTCCCATGCATTCATCGGCGCAAGGCGAACACGCGCGCCATTTGCGCCGCCGCGTTTGTCTGAACCACGGAATGAAGAGGCAGACGACCACGCCGCAAGCACCAGTTCTTGCACAGACAAACCAGCGCCAGCGATGTCCGCTTTGAGTGAAGCAACGTCGGCGTCGCTAACAAGTGGGTGATCGACAGCTGGAATAGGATCCTGCCAGATCAAGTCTTCGCTTGGCACCAAGGAACCAACATAGAGCGATTTTGGCCCCATGTCGCGGTGCGTAAGCTTGAACCAAGCGCGTGCAAACGCATCAGCGAATTGATCAGGGTTTGCGTGGAAACGACGCGAGATTTCACCATAAATCGGATCCATACGCATCGCCATGTCAGCAGTCGTCATCATGATTGGAACGCGCTTGCCGGAACCATCCACTTCTGGCGCGTGGTTCTCTTCTTTCAGATCAACTGCATGCCAAATCTGTGCACCTGCTGGTGATTTCGTAAGCTCCCACTCATATCCGAAGAGAACATCGAAGTATCCCATATCCCACTGGATCGGGTTTGGCGTCCAAGCGCCCTCAATACCAGATGATGTTGTATGAACGCCAACGCCGCTTTCAAAGGAGTTTGACCATCCAAAACCTTGCTGATGCAAAGGTGCGCCCTCAGGCTCTGGACCGACAAGCGCTGGATCGCCCGCGCCATGTGCTTTACCGAAGGTGTGACCACCTGCGACCAAAGCGACGGTTTCTTCGTCGTTCATGCCCATGCGGCCGAATGTATCGCGAATGTCAAAGCCAGAGGCGACAGGATCAGGATTGCCGTTTGGTCCTTCTGGATTCACGTAGATAAGGCCCATCTGAACGGCGGCCAACGGATCTTCCAAATCACGCTCACCACTATAGCGGTTGTCATCCAGCCACGTGGTTTCGGTGCCCCAGTAGATGTCTTGCTCAGGCTCCCAAGTATCGGCGCGGCCACCTGCGAAACCGAATGTCTCAAGGCCCATTGATTCAATCGCAGCGTTGCCCGCTAGGATCATTAGGTCCGCCC
>CAYOSK010000248.1:0-1519 GCA_964406585.1 uncultured Octadecabacter sp.
CTATAATATGAATGGAATAATAGGTAAAAAAATTGGTATGACCAGCATCTTCGCTGAAGATGGACGGAATATTAGTTGTACAATAGTGGAAGCTGCACCAAATGTAGTAACTCAAGTAAAAAGCGAAGATACCGATGGGTATTCTGCAATGCAGTTGAGTTATGGAGAAGCAAAAGCTAAAAATACTTCTAAAGGATTGCAAGGCCATTATGAAAAAGCTGGAACAACACCAAAAAGAAAATCTATTGAGTTTAGAGATTGTACTCTTGAAAAAGCACTAGGTGACGCTGTTGCAATTACTGATATTTTTGAAGAAGGAGATATCGTAAGAGCAATCGGAAGATCTAAAGGTAAAGGTTTTCAAGGTGTAGTGAAAAGACACAATTTCGGTGGTGTTGGAGATGCTACTCACGGTCAACACAACAGATTAAGAGCTCCTGGATCTATTGGTGCAGCTTCTTACCCAGCGAAAGTTGTTAAAGGTATGAAGATGGCAGGAAGAATGGGTGGCGACAGAGTTACTGTTAAGAATCTACAAGTTGTTAAGATTCTAGAAGAGAAAAATCTATTGTTAATCAAAGGTGCTATACCAGGACATAAAGGTTCTATCGTAGTCATCGAAAAATAACAAGTAAGATGAAATTAGATATAATAAATACAACAGGTGCTTCGACTGGTAAGAGCATAGAAATGCCAGAATCAGTTTTCGGTGTAGAGCCAAATCAGCACGCTGTATATCTTGCAGTAAAGCAATATAATGCTGCTCAAAGGCAAGGAACACACAAAGCGAAGGAGAAAGGTGAAATCACTGCTTCAACGCGAAAGATTAAGAAGCAAAAAGGTACGGGTACTGCAAGAGCAGGATCATTGAAGTCAGGTGTATTCAGAGGTGGTGGAAGAATCTTTGGACCTAGACCTAGAAATTATGATATCAAGTTGAATAAAAAAGTGAAAGCATTAGCTAGAGCTTCAGCTTTCTCTCATAAAGCAAGTAACGGAAATGTTGCAGTGATAGAAGATTTCACTTTTGACGCTCCTAAAACGAAAGAATTTACTGCTATTCTTGGTAATTTATCTCTTGAGGGTAAAAAATCATTATTCATTACTACTGAGCATAATGCTAATGTATATGTGTCAAGTAGAAATATTCAGAGAACTCAAGTTGTGAGTGTAGATGAGGTAAATACTTATCAAATCATGCATGCTAACAATGTTGTAATTTCTGAAGGTGCAGTGAGTAAATTAAAAGAATTGTACGCCAAATAAATTTAAAATAAGATGGCTAAGAATATACTTATAAAACCTATTATTTCTGAGAAATCAGAAATCCTATCTGCAGGAAGTCCAAGTCAATACAGTTTTGTAGTGAATAAGGCAGCTAACAAGATAGAGGTGAAAAAAGCTGTAGAGGAAATGTATCCTGGAGTTACAGTTAGTAGAGTTAATACCGCAACTATGCCTGCAAAGGCTAAGTCTAGAAATACTAGAGCGGGAGTTTTGAAATGTAGAGTTAGTGGCT
>CAYOSK010000249.1:0-1500 GCA_964406585.1 uncultured Octadecabacter sp.
GATCTCGGGCGGGGCGATCATCATCGCCGTGATCCTCAACGCACAGGCCAATCGCACACCGGGCCGCATCATCCTCAAGAACGCGGAGCACGCCACATGAACACGCGCAGCATCCCTGACCGCCTGCAATCCCCGCTTGAGCGAAAGCTAAAAAGCTGGGAAAGCCTTCTTTTGCTGGTGGCTATTGGTATCTTTGTCGCCAATTCCTTCGCCTCGCCCTACTTCCTGAATGCTTGGAACCTGAGCGACGCGACGTTTAATTTCACCGAAAAAGCGATGATCGCCTTTGCAATGGCGCTGTTGATCATCTCGGGTGAGATCGACCTGTCTGTGGCCGCGATCATCGCTTTGGCCTCCACTGCGATGGGGGCGGCGGTGCAAATGGGTGTGGGCACCGAAGGGCTGGTTCTGATCGGGCTGGCCACGGGTCTGATCTGCGGCGCCTTCAACGGCATTCTTGTCACGGGGCTTGGCCTGCCATCTATTGTTGTGACCATCGGCACCATGTCGCTGTTTCGCGGCATCAGTTTCGTCATTCTGGGCGATCAGGCCTATCGCGGCTATCCGTCCGAATTTGCCTTTTTCGGGCAAGGCTATGTCTGGTGGGTGATTTCGTTTGAATTCGTCTTGTTTGCGATCATCGCAGTGATCTACGGCGTCATCCTGCACATGACCAATTTTGGTCGCGCCGTCTATGCGATTGGCAACAACCCGACTGGCGCGCTGTTTTCCGGTATCCGTGTGGGGCGCGTTAAATTCATCCTGTTCCTTCTCACCGGCCTGATGTCCGGCGTCGCCGCGATCTGTCTGACCTCACGTCTTGGCTCTACCCGCCCGTCAATTGCGACGGGGTGGGAGCTTGAGATCGTCACGATGGTTGTCCTCGGCGGCGTGAACATCCTTGGTGGATCGGGCTCAATCCCGGGCGTTGTTATTGCCGCCTTTGTCATGGGGCTTGTGACCTTCGGGTTGGGGCTTCTCAATGTGCCGGGCATTGTGATGTCCATCGTCATCGGCGCCCTGCTGATCGGGGTCATCGCCCTGCCCCGCCTTTGGTCCATGTGGAGGACGCGGTGATGGAAAAATTCGCTTTCAAAATGCACCTAAAGCCGGGGTGCCGCGATGAATACAAGAAACGCCATGATGAGATTTGGCCAGAGCTTGTAACGTTGCTCAAAGACGCAGGGGTTTCCGACTATTCCATCCATCTGGACGAAGAAACGGGCATACTCTTCGGGGTGTTGTGGCGCACCGATGATCATAAGATGGAAAGCCTGCCCGAACGCGAGGTCATGCAAAAATGGTGGGCCCATATGGCGGACATCATGGAGACCAAACCCGACAATGAACCTGTCGCGGTCCCGCTCACACCAGTCTTTCATATGCCATGACCCATGTTGCGGTCATCGACATTGGCAAGACCAATGCCAAACTTGCGTTGGTGGATTTGGCGACGCTGAAAGAACTGGCTGTCGTGAAACGCCCGAATACGGTTCTGCC